>CAZEET010000075.1:0-4569 GCA_964511325.1 uncultured Candidatus Bathyarchaeia archaeon
CCAGCCTCGAGGGGGCGAGGATATACATCGCCCCCTGCGGCCTAGGATATGGCCACGTCACCCGATGCCACGTCATAGCGAGGGAGCTCCAGAGGAGGGAATGCCACATCCTCTTCTCCACCTACCTAGAGGGCGTCGACTATCTCAGGGGCTACGGCTACAGCGTTGTTGAGAGTCCATCGATGTCTATGGAGACTGATGCTATTGGTCAAATCGACCTTAGGAGGTCGGCGGCTAAGGGGTTGATACCCATCATACCTCGCTTCCTCTACCAGGTCGGCATGGAGCTAGAATATATGAGAGCCTATAGGCCTGATCTAGTTATATCCGATACAAGGCTTTCACCCATCTTCGCAGCTAGGCTGCTTGGCCTACCGGTCATCCTTATCCTAAACCAGTTCCAGCTCATAGTTCCCCGAAGTAGAAAGTTCTTCACTCTCTCCAGGATCGCCGATGGGGCGCTTCTAACCCTAATCGGATGGGGATGGGCCCTAAGTGACGTGATACTCGTACCCGACCTCCCCGAGCCCTACACGATCTCCCTCGACTCGCTGCGTATTCCAAGGGCGTATCGGGGTAGGGTGAGGTTTATCGGAGCTATACTACCCCTTCAGCCCTCCGAGGTTAAAGGCGTCGAGGACCTCCGCCGCGAGCTGGATGCGGAGGATCGATTCCTCATCTACGCTTCTATAAGCGGCCCAAGAAAGGAGAGGCTCCCCCTCATAGAGACGCTGATCAAAATCTTCGAGGGGTTCCCCGATGAGTTTAGGGTCGTCATGTCCATGGGAATGGTGGGGGGAGGCTCTAAACCTGTGAGGAGGGGCCCTCTAACTATAATACCGTGGATCGAGGATAGGTTCAGATGCCTGAAGGCCTGCGATCTCGTTGTCTCCAGGGCCGGTCATGAGACGATACTTCAGAGCATCTGCTATGGTAAGCCCCAGATACTCATCCCGACGCCTGGGCATACGGAGCAGTATGCCAACGCCAGGAGAGCCAGGGAGCTGGGCGTCGCTGAGGTTCTAGAACAGCTAGAACTCTCAACCGAGAGGCTGCTGGAGCTGGTTAAGCGGATGTTGGGGGATCAGGGCTACCTGGAGAAGCTAGGTGAGATGTCCTCCCTCATAGAGCTTGGAGGCGGTGTGAAGAGAGCTCTGGAGGCCGTGAAGGAGCTTCTCAGCTGAGCTACTTGAGGGGTATGTACATCGAGCTCCTCGAGGCTCCGACGCCTGGTCTTCCATGCTTCACAGGCTTATTTGTTATAGCAAATTCACCTAGGTAGTGGCCTATCATCTTCTCGGTGATCCTTACGGGGACGAACTCCTTGCCGTTATGGACGAAGATGGTTCTGCCCACCATCTCGGGGAGTATGATCATATCTCTACAGTGAGTCCTCAGCGGCTTGTCAGGAGGCGTCGACCTAATCTTCTCCAGGAAGATTCTCTGAGCTGGCGTTAGGCCTCTCCTCAGGCTTCTCCTCTGTCTAGCTGGGAGTAGCCTGATGAAGTCGTCCATCGACATCGATCTGAGTTCATCGATGGTGTATCCCCGGTAAAAGAACTCCCGTGGCATATCACCCCACTCTCCGCCTCCGCACTATTTAAGGGATTACCTCCTCTTCCTCTTCTTCCTACCCGTCTCTCTGGCGGCTATGAGGCCAACCTTACGACCTGGAGGTGCATGTCTCGAGACCGTCGTCGGCTTGCCGGGATACTTATGGCTTCCACCACCATGGGGGTGGGAGACAGCCGCCATGGCTACGCCCCTAACCTTCGGATACTTATGTCCTTTAGCCCTCATCAGGTAATACTTCTCACCCGCCTTCATGAAGGGCTTCTCTTTTCTACCGCCCCCTGCGACTACGCCGACGGTTGCCCTACAGCCATCGGGGAGGACGACGATCTTCTTCGATGGCAGCTTCACCAGGGTTCCGGCGGGCGTATGCGATACGACGGTGGCGTAGCTGCCGGAGCTTCTCGCGATCTTGCCGCCGTCGCCGGGTCTGATCTCGACATTGCAGATCATCGTTCCCTCGGGTATGACGCCTAGAGGGAGGATGTTCCCCACCTTGACTGGGGCTTCAGGCCCTATCTCAACTCTCTGGCCGACATGTAGCCCTTCGGGAGCTGCGATGTAGTAGTCGACGCCCTCCTTGAGGGCGATATAGGCGAGGGGCGCCCCCCTCCCCGCGTCGTGGAGGAGCTCCTTCACCAAGCCTCTACCCGAGACGTTGAGAGGTGGATACTTCACCGGTGCAACTTTCCCACTCTTAGCTGCCCTGAAGGTCGGAGAGCCTCGACCTCGACGCTGGACTATCAGCTTCTTACCCATTTCATTTCACCTATAGTATTCCGAGCCTTATAGCTAGGTCGGTTGCGTCATACCCCTTCTTAAGTTTAACCATCGCCTTTTTCTCTCCCTTTGGAGTTATCAGCGTCCAAACCTTCTCCACCTCTACGCCGTAGAGCTGTTCAACGGCCCTGGCGATGTCATGCTTCGAGGCTCTACGGTCGACGATGAAGGTGATCTTGTTTTCCCGCTCGATGAGGTTGACGGCCTTCTCCGTCATCAGGGGATACTTTAGAATTTCATGAGGCTTCAAGGCTTATCACCCCAAACCTTATCCAAGGCCTCAAAGGCTGAGCGTGACCATATGACGAGTCTCCCTGGGTGGGCTCCCGGGGCTAGGACCTCCGCGTTTAGGTCGGTTACCTTCACCACTTCCACCCCTGGCAGATTGGCGCTGGCCTTGCCTATGCCTCTATCCTCCACGACGACGATCAGGGGTCCTTTACCCACCTTTCGCTTACGTCCCCTCATCTTCCCTTTACCAGCCCTGATCTTGCCCCTATCAGCTCTCTCAACGTCGGGCCAGATGCCGAGCTTCATGAAGAGCTCTCTCACCTCCCTCGTCTTCTTCAGCTCCTCTATGGCGTCGTCGACGACGATGGGTAGATGGCTGACGGCTTCGATGATGTGACCTCTAGCCGCCACCACGTCTCTGAGGGCGGTGGCCGCGATGGCGGACTTGATGGCCAGCCACCTCTCCTTCTTATTGATCCTCTTCCTGATCCTCTTCTCACTCGTCGGCGGGAAGGCTCGGCGACCTCCAACGGTTCCCACGGCGAAGGCTCCACGGGTAGTCCCCTTAACCCTCGGAATCCTCGATATGCCGAGCCCTGTCCCGAGGAATTCAGCCGTCGTCCGCTTACCCGCCATGGGGTCTCGGCCCTGAGGCTGGAATCTATGCGACTGTTGTGCGATGACCGCCCTCTTTATGACGTCAGGCCTGAAGGGGGTTTCGAAGACCTTGGGAAGCTCCACCTCATCGATGATGTTATTCTCTAAGTCTACGACGGGAACCTTCAACCCTCTCCACCCTCCACCGATCCTCGATAGATGTAGGTGATCTTAGGTGGCTCCTCGGGGAAGTGAGGCGGCCTGACGGCCTTCCTCAGCTTAATCGGCCTCTTCGGCGGTCCCATAACGCTTCCCTTCAATAGGACGTAATCGGTGCGTATGACGCCGTATCTCGTGAAACCTCCCTTTGGAGTGACCTTCTCCCCATCTTCGCCGATGAGGAGTATGCGCTTATTAAATTCGGTTCTATTGTGGAAGCCCATCTGACCCGCTCTGGGAACCGTGGGCATCACCCTTGCGGGATGCCATGGGCCGAGGGTTCCAATACCCCTCTTCGTCTTCCTCGCCTTGTGGGAGAGTATCTTAACGCCCCAACGCTTCACCGGCCCCTGGAATCCCTTACCCTTCGTGACGCCGATGACGTCGACGGCCTCCCCAGGCCTGAAGACGTCGTTTATCCTAACCGTCCTGCCGAGGAGCTCCTTGGCATACTCCAGCTGCTCCTCCTTGGTTCCTCCACCGATCTTGATCTCCATAAGCTCCGGCTTCTTCTTCGGCACCGAGGCTAGTCGGGGTTGAGTGGCTGCTATAACTCTCAGCTCCGCGATTCTATCCAGGTTCTCTTCTAGGGTCTTGAAACCCTCCTCGGGTGATCCTCCCTTTAGGGTTTTGACCCGCCGCTTGAGGTCCTCTGGTGGATTCTCCATCCAGACCTCCGTCAGCGCCTTTAGGCCATCCGCCGTCTTCTCATAGGCCCTCACGCCGCAGATGAGCATCGGCGGCGTCTCTAGAACCGTGGCGGCGCATCTAACCTCCTTGCCATAGTCCGGTGACCGCTCCTTATCTTCGATCATGAAAACATGGGTCATGCCGGCCTTATAGCCCGCGAAGCCGAGGAGTCTAGGCCCCTCCTCCACCTCGGGCCAGAAGCGGATTCGGCCAGCTATACTCTTAGCTCTCTTTCTCGGCGAGTAGGCCAGTGAGCCCCTCCTTGGGGCCCTAGTCCTCGGCATCCCTCAACCATCCCCTTTTTTAATGGCTGTTATCTACACAAACGTCTTAGATTTAAAGGATTCGCAGCATCCATCTCCCTCCACGGCGTTATCTCCTGATGTTTGGGTTGTAGGGCTTTGAATCCCTTCGGCTTCCTCATGTGATGAGGCCTTCCACGAATCGTGTGATCATGGGCGTCAGGGAGACCTCTATCAG
>CAZEET010000076.1:0-4448 GCA_964511325.1 uncultured Candidatus Bathyarchaeia archaeon
AGGAGGTCAGAGAACACCTCAAACTCGAGGGAGGCGAGGAGCTCATCTTCTACACGATAGAGGGCCTTGAGGGGAGGGTCTGCATTAGAAAAGGAAGTTAATAGTTTTAAACCCCCTCATTTAGTACCCTCCTAACTATATCCTCTTTTTCTCTAAACGTATAAATTCTAACGATTTCCAATCTTTTAGCTGCTATATCGCGAATTGGAGAATTTCTCATTTTTGCGATATCTATTATCTCATTATCGGGACTTAATACCAATATAGGAAAAGGTTCTCCCTCGTATTCTTCGGTCTCTCTAAGATAATATGGTTTTTGTTTTAATTCCATTGATGGTACATCGACAAAAACCTCATTTTCACTTATTCCTCTTTCTGAAAACTTTTCAATTATCGGTTTCCATTCTTTAAGATGTTGTAATAACGTAAATTTCTCACTTACATATCTCTCATCTGAAGAGTAATAAGCTCTTTCTTCATCTACTAATTTTAATGGCTCTCTATATAAGAGCATCTTTATTAATTTTTTTAAAAAATTATTAATATCTTCGTTTTTTAAAACCTTTCTAATTTGTGAAAAAAACCAAATATCATCTTTATTAAGTATTTCCTCCTCTAAATTATCACTATCTGGAGGAGGATATTCAATAATACTATCTTCTATCAATCTTTTAAAAATTTCACGTGCAATAATTTCAAAACCACATTTAGTTTTATGTGTATAAACTTGAACATACATATGGTACCTTGCTAAAATAAATCCTTCTGCAGCATATATTCCCTTCTGTGAAACTAAGAGATGATTATTATGTAATTTTAATGATATCAATAATCTTTCCAAATCATATATACCATATTTAACTCCACAAAATATAGAATCTCGAAGTAAATAATCTAAACGGTCTGCATCAAGTTCAGAATGTATTATTTGTGCTCCAAGTGGAAATTTTATGTGATGCCCTAAAATGTATCCTATTATTTCTTCAATATCCCTTAGACTATATCCATAATCCATTAAAACATCTTTTATTGATGTATTACGTAATATATTTTTAGTATATTCTTCATGCCCTCCATTTATGCATGGCTCTAGAGCATGGGATAGTGGGGAATGTCCAATGTCATGTAATAATGCAGCTAATGATATTTTATTCTTTATTTCATTATCATCTATTCCTAAAACTCTTAATATACTATTCGTTATATCCATAGTACCTAATGAATGACCAAATCTTGTGTGTTCTGCTCCATGAAATACATAATAAGTTAAACCCAATTGTTTAATATTCCGCAATCTTTGAAAAAGGGGGTGGTTCACTATATCCAACTCTGGTTGGGGAATCTTAATATAACCATGTATGGGATCTCTAAAGTATTTAATATCATCTCGTCTCAATGTAGATCCCTTAAAAATCCATTGTTCCTCATGGAATCCCATATAGAATCAAAAAGCTCCTCTCTTATAGTTTTATCTTTCTTGATATCAGTAATAATTCTAAAAATAATGTCTTTATTCTTGTTATCTAATCCAGTTCCGTATTTCAAAATAAAATGAATCGAAGCTGCAAGCTCCAATTTAAATGGATCAAATTTTGTAATTTCATACAACTTATTAATAACTTCATTAATTTTATATGCGGTAGTTTGATCAATTTGCTCAATAATATCACTAATTATGTCATTTCTCTTAGACTTAAATGAAATAATATGTTTCTCAAAATCATAGTGAAGTATATCTCTAGCAATCAAAAAATCTATATCGTCATATAAATCCTTACTAAATGGTCCAAAATACCACCATCTAAATTTATATGAAAGAGGCACTGCGTATTCCTTTATGAAATAAATAATCTTTTGAAGTGCTTTCTTGCCTCGAACTTTATTCAGTTTTTTTAAAACATATATTACAATATCACTATCAGTGAGCATTATCATAATGTTTTTTAACCCGCAAATTTTAAACTTTCTGTTTAATTGAAATAAAACATTAAAAGTTGAGGTAAAAAGATAGATAAGAGATAACAAGTATACGTTGGGAGGAAGGGTTGAAGGCGTATGTGCTGATGAACACGGAGTTGGCGAAGGAGGAGGAGGTAGTTAAGGAGTTGATGAAGATAGAGGGCGTGAAGGAGGCCTACGCCCTCTATGGCATCTACGATGTCATCGCCGAGGTTGAGGCCGAGTCGATGGAGAAGATCAGGGAGATCGTTCTCACCCGTATAAGGCGGCTGGAGAACGTAAGGACGACTATAACCCTCATCACCATGGGTCAGACCTTCTCCAGGAAGTGAAGCGCTGTCCCTGGGCCGCTACCACCCAGGTGACGCTAAATCAAAGTAGGTCTCCTCGAAGTCGAGATCGAGATGAATGGAGAGGTTGAAGCCGGATTATTAAAGCGTATTACACCTAAGCCTAGACCCGCCGCGCCCTATATGGACTTTGAAGCGAAGGTTCGATACCTGGCTTCAAGCCTCATCGTCACGATACCCGCGAAGGTTGCCCGAGAGATGGGGATACGCCTAGGCGACAGGATCATCGTGAGGGTGAGGAAGAAGGAGGCCTAAGTCGGCATCAACGTCTCGAAGCTCGGCATCATCTCAGAGAAGACTCCCCCGATAAGTAGATCCATTCCCATCCAGACGGCTCCGCTGAGGATTAGGAGCACACCCATCCTCCAGAGGAGGGTTCCCCAAAAGCCTGAGGAGAGCTCCCGCCCCGCGACGGCGTTTAGAATCGACAGGTAGAGGGCCACAGCTAGATTTCCCAGCTTTATAAAGTTCATGGGAACCTCCCCGAAGGAGAAGAAGGGTAGAGAGGTCATAGTTCCGGAGAAGTAGCCGCAGAGGAAGATTAGGAGGTCGAGGAGAGCGACGATCATAGCCTGCATGATCATCGTGAGACCGTCGAAGCTCCTGGCTATGGCCTGCCGCCTCTTCCTGAACTCCAGGAATTTTATGATGTGATTCCCTAGAACCTTCCCCACCTTCAGCGGATCTCCGCCATAGCCTACGGCGTCGAGGAAGACCTTGTTGGCTATATAGACGCAGCGGGAGGCCGCTTCGGAGGCCATCATCATTAAGGCTTTGCGATTGCTTATTCCAAGCCTTATCCTATTGAGGGCTCTCTCTATCAACTCTCGCAGGGGGCCGAGCTCCAGGTCTAGGATATAGGCGAGGGCTAGTCTCATGTTGGCCGTTGAGGCCATATTCTCCCCAAGGGCCTTTAGGAAGGCTGGATAATGCTCATCGATCTGGTTCACTCTCTCCTCGATCCTCTTGGCGAAGAAGCCTGGGATGATTAGGCCTACGCCAAGTGTCGATAGGAGGGCTGGAGGCCCCCCTTTGAGATAAGCTGGAAGTGCGCCGAGGGTCGCCGGTATCAAGGCGAGGAGCCCCATCTTCATCGCCTTATAAAGCCTCGGAGGGTCTTCACCGATGTGGATGAGGGGCTCCTTCGCCGAGATGGCTTTGAGGCCTAGGAGCATGGCGAGGATCGCGACGGCTGATAGGGCATAGGCGTAGTAGATGACATTTGGATTCGCCATGAAGACCGTCAGCATAGAGAGGGTCATGATGATGAAGATTATGGCGCTCTGAAAGGCGTTGAAGACGCCGCCTATAACCCTCAGCGCCTCGAGGGTTCTGGTATAGGCGCCGGAGAACTCCTCGGTGATCGTTGAGGCCTCCATCTCCAGGTAGCCCTCGGGGTCTAGGCTGGAGAAGACGCTGACACAGCGGATGAGGACATCTCTCAATGGCTGCTCAACCCCCTCGGCCATCAGCGTCGTCGCCCTGGTGAATCCATAGCCTAATTCCCGGGCTAGATACCTGATCCTGCTGAAGACCTCCGCGTAGCGTCCATATTCCTCCGTCTCCGCTATCGCCTTGATGAGGTCGTCAGGCCCCACTTGACCCATAGAGAGGGCATACATGTGAACTATAGCATCCACCAGTCTTCCATCAATCCTCCTGCCATGTCTCAGCCTGAGAAGCCTTGAAGCTGAAAGCGTGAAGAATGCAGATGATGCGGATACGACGGCTCTCAGAGGCTGCCATCTCCAGAGATAGTAGATCGTCAGCACTATGGAAGGGAGGATCAGGAGTAATCCTAGCCTTCTACGATCCAAGGGGACTCCCCCCTCATAGCTCTCTCGTATACGGGGTCGACGCCGAATCTCTCTACGGCGATGACGGTTCTCCAGACATCGAGATAGCCGGGATAATTTTCACGGAGACATCTAATGATTACCGTTCTCCTCCTCATCTCCTCGTAGAGCTCTGGAAGCCGTTCTCGCCCCCAGCCTCTAAAGGGTAGAACCTTAGTCTCCATGAGGTAGCTGGAGCCCAGGAACCTTAGGCTGTCGGTGTCCGCATCGTAGAGGAAGACGGGGAGGTAGTTGAGCTGCCCCTCCTCGGCGTCGTAGCCTATGATCTCCATCACCGATGTGA
>CAZEET010000077.1:0-4362 GCA_964511325.1 uncultured Candidatus Bathyarchaeia archaeon
GTCTGAGGCGCTCTATGTATCTCCGATAGGCCGGTAGGGACATGACTATGAGGATATCGGCCTCGGTCAACTGTATGTCATATATCTCCTCGTCGGAGACTATAACTTCGCTTCGGCACCGCCCTCCACGAGCCTCAGCCCCATAGCTCCTCGTGTTCACCACTTCATACCCCTCTTCGAAGAGGGCTTGGGAGAGGAGCTCCCCGGCCAGCACCACGCCTTGGCCGCCGGCTCCGCAGATGATTATATCCCTCCTCATCGCATACCACCCGCCCTCTCGATCAGCATTCTAAGCGACTCTGTGAACTCGGGGCGATGCTCTCTGACGAAGACCCCCAACTCGATCTTGCCCTTCAGGGCGTCGACTAAGCGCTCCACGGCACTTAGATTGCTCAGCCTCTCCGAGACTGCTTCGAGATCCTCTGAGTCCACCCTCACAACTCTCCCATAGGTGATGTGGTCGACGAGCCTCGCTGAGGCCTTCAACCCCTTTAGGGCGTCTTTCACAGCCTTCAGGGCCTCGTCGGGTTTTCCACGGGGCAATGCGTATAGATAGCTCTCCTTTAAGGGTCTATCCCTAATGTAGGTGCTCTCGGCGAACATCTCGACGATCCTGCTGGGCAGCCTCCTCATTGGGTCTCGGAACCCGAAGAGGCGTCTCTGCTGCGTTGGACACTGGCTGAGAACCTCGATGAAGGAGAAACCCCTATGCTTTAGGGCCTCCTTTATGCTTCTAGTCAGCTCCACGACGTGATAGGTTGTCCACCTCGCGACGTAGGTGGCTCCAGCTGCCGCGACGAGTTTGACGAGGTCGAAGGGATGCTCGGGATTTCCATAGGGAGAGGTGGTGGTTCGGAGGCCGTGAAACGTCGTCGGCGCTATCTGGCCCCCCGTCATCGCGTAGCTTAGGTTGTTGACAAGGATGACTGTGATGTCGATGTTCCTCCTCGCAGCGTGGATGAGATGGTTTCCCCCTATGCCCGCCCCGTCTCCGTCGCCCGTGAAGACAACGGTGTAGAGGTCTGGGTTGTAGACCTTGGCTCCCGTGGCGAAGGCTATGGCTCTGCCATGCGTCGTGTGGAGAGTGTCACCTCTGAAGTTTGGGCTGGGAATCCAGGCTGAGCATCCTATGCCTGAGACGCAGAGAACCTGCTTCTGGGGTATGCCAAGCTCATCTACGGCTCTGACGAAGCAGTTGAGGATGGTTCCGTTGCCGCAGCCCGGGCAGAAGGGTGACGGCTGGAAGCGGATGTAGCGTTCACGATAATAGCTTAGAGGCTTGACGCTCATCTCACAGCCCTCCTTATGGCATTGTAGACCTCCCCACTTGTGGGGAGGACGCCTCCAACCTTGGAGACGAGTGAGACCCTACACCTGCCGCAGACAACCCTCTCCACCTCCCTCACAATCTTACCCATGTTCATCTCAACGACGATGATCTCCTCTACAGCCTCAGCCAGCTTCGATATCACCTCCTCTGGGAAGGGCCAGAGGGTTCTCAGCCTCAGCATCCCGGCCTTAAGGCCCTTAGACCTCGCCTCCCGGACGGCTCCATAGCTCGGCCTAGCTGAGGCCCCATAGCTGATGACGGCCACCTCAGCATCCTCCAACTCGTGCTCCACGACATCCCTGATCTCGGGTTCGGCTCTCAGAACCTTCTCTCTAATCCTCCAAATCTTCCTCTGAAGATACTTCGGCGTGTAATCCCTACGCCCTGAAGGCCTATGAGCTGAGCCGGTGACTAGCAGTTCATAGCCTTCGCCGAAGATGGGCATCTCCGGGACGAGGCTGGGGTCATCCGTATCGAAGGGGGTGCATTCAGGCCCCCTAGGTCTACGCCTCTCCTCCGCCTCCACCTCCTCGGGGACGATCAGCTTCTCGCTCATATGCCCGATCATGCCGTCGGCCAACAGGATTATCGGCATCCTAAGTCTCTCAGCTAGGTTGAAGGCCTTGACGGCGAGGTCGAACATCTCCTGAACCGACCAGGGTGTGAGGGCGACGGCCTCGTAGTCGCCGTGAGCGCCATATCGGGCCTGATAGACATCCTGCTGCGATGGCATAGTCGCCTGACCTGTTGAGGGCCCGCTCCTCTGGACGTCGACGACGACGCAGGGAGTCTCAGTCATATATGCGTAGCTGATGTTCTCCTGCATCAGGCTGAAGCCTGGGCCAGATGTCGCCGTCATCGCCTTCGCTCCAGCCCAGGAGGCGCCGATGACAGCCGCCATCGACGCCAACTCATCCTCCATCTGAACATAATAGCCACCGACCTTGGGGAGCTCCTGAGACATATAGTGGGCGATCTCATTCGCCGGTGTTATGGGATACCCAGCGAAGAATCGGCATCCAGCTCTCAGTGCCCCCTCAGCGAGGGCTATATTCCCCAATACGAGATGCCTACCTGGAGTCAGCATTCGGACACACCTCCACACTTATGGCGAAGTCTGGGCATATGCGTTCACACCATCGACAGCCTATACATTCACCTACGACCTTCGGCAAGGTTCCGCCCAGCAGCGTCCTCTCCTCCGACTCCGCTAGGATTCCTCCGCCGCGTTTATCGCAGATGTAGACGCAGAGCAGACACCCCTTACAGAAATCTCGATCTATGACGACGTTGAACCTCCCCATCTCCGATTTGACACCTCGAATTGGTGGGGGTTTCAGGGATAAATCTCTATCTACGCCTTCTCGCCGTCATGATGAGTATGTTTATGGCTAAGCCGATGATGAGGAGATACTCCCTCCAGATTCGGGTGTAGAGGAACCAGGTAATACCGGTAAGGATGTCTAGGAGCTGGAGCATAAGCCATGTGAGGATCATGAGGAGGGAGATGAACATCAGGGAGTCTATAGCAGGTGCTCCCTATTCAAGACTCTCCCTCCAACGCCTAAGGGCGAGGCTTGCGACGGCGGCATCCTGTATGGCGAGGCCGACGCTCTTGAAGATGGTTAGTCCATCTCCCTCAACTCGGCCGGGTTTTAGGCCGAGGACTAGCTCGCCGAGCTCGGCGTAGATGCGACCTTCGGTTATCGCACCCTCCCTTATCGGTATGAGAATGTCCCCCGCCTCCCTAAGAGCCGCCTCACGGCTATCGACTACGAGCTTAGCCTCCCTAACAGTCTCCGTGTCCAGCTCTCTGTGATCTGGCTGGAAGCTTCCTATAGCGCTGATGTGAACTTTGTCTCTGAGCCAGCTCCGGCGGACGACGGGCTCCTTAGAGGTGGTGGCCGTCACAATGATGTCCGCCTCCCTCACCGCCTGAGCTCCACTCTCAGCTTCCAATACCTCTACGTTGAGGCGTTCACCCATCTCCTCGACAAATCTACTCCGCCTCTCCTTGGAAATGTCATAGGCCCATAGGGTCTGAAGCCTGAAAGCTTCAGTCAGCGCCCAAGCCTGGAAGCGCCCCTGAAATCCGCAGCCGATGATGGTTGCAACCCGACTCTCCTTCGGCGCTAGATACTTTGCTGCGACGGCGGTTACAGCCCCCGTTCTAAGAGCTGTCAGATAGGTGGCCTCAAGGATGGCCTTCACCATCCCAGTCTCGGCGTCGTTAACAACTATCCAAGCCGGGGTCGTCGGCAACCCCCTCTTCGGATTGTCAGGGTAGGTGGAGACTATTTTAGTCGTCGCTATGCCTAGACCCTCAATGTAGCAGGGCATTTGGAGGATATAGCCATCCCTCACCGCCATAATCGTTCTCTCCGGCATCTGCACCAGGCCCTGAGCCAGCTTCTCGAAGGCTCTCTCCACAGCCTCTATGGCATCCCCCATCGAGACGAGGCGCTCTAAATCGGAGTCGGTTAGGAATAGCATCGAGATCAAGAAGGTTTAAGGATTTAAAAAGGGGTTCACCTCGCACTTGAGCGATACTCCCTGAGGTAGAGAATAAGGGAGAGGAGAGCTGGGAGATGGAAGATGCAGACCTCAAAGATGGGATCTAGGATTCCCAGAGCCCTCTGCAAGGCGAAGACAATGATGGAGAGGAGAAGCATAACCACCATCGTTGCCTCCCAATCCGAATCCCTCACCTCTCCTCCCCCTTATGCTTGATGAGAGCCGTAAGGGGTATGTCCTGATAGGTTCCATCGGGGAGAGTTCTCCTAATCGTTATCGGGAGCACCCCCGCCTCCAGCTCCAGCAGGGCGATGTCGATGGGATCCTTGACGCCCTCAGGAACCTCGATGAGAATTGGAGCTCCCATCGATATCTGAAGAGCCCTAGCACCCACTATACAAGCCTTCTCAAACCTAGTCAGCTTTGGGGGTCCTATCCGAATCTCGACTTCTTCGCTGTGAATAGCTTGGGAGGCTATAGCGCCTCCTCCTCCATTCCAGTCTCTCCACCCTTCTTAG
>CAZEET010000078.1:0-4311 GCA_964511325.1 uncultured Candidatus Bathyarchaeia archaeon
AGATGCCGAAGGAGATATTCGACCCAGAGGAGTTCCTACGCATCGCCGAGAGGGCTTCGGAATGTAGAATAAAGCGTTTAGGCGACATCATGAAGCTGAAGCTGAGAACCAGGAGGTATCTATACACGCTTAAGGTCAGCGTCGAGGAGGGGGAGGAGCTCCTAAAGAAGATTAAATGTCCGAAGAGGGAGGTATAGCCCCTTCGATATGCATATCTGTATGCGCATGGATATTAGATGCGATGACGAAGGTTATCTCCCTCTCCGATGAGGCCTACAGGGCCCTTAAGAGGTTGAAGAGGGAGGGGGAATCCTTCTCCGATGTGGTCTTGAGGTTGATAAGGGGGTCGGAGACTAGACCCCTAACGGATTTCTCTGGGAGATGGGTGGGCGACGACATAGAGGAGGTATTCAAACGAGTCCTCGACGAGAGGGAGAGGGCTGAGGCGAGGGGTGTCTGGAGTTAATGGTATGCCTCGACACCGACATATTGATGGGATTGCTGCGAGGAGATGGAAGGGCTATAGGCGTCATAGAGGAGCTCCAGAGGAGGGGGGAGCCCTTAAAGACGACGATCATAACAGCCTACGAGCTCCTAAAGGGGGCGGCCTCCTCCTCCAAGCCGAGAGAGAATATGCGCCTCGTGAAGGAGATGCTGTCAAACATCAACATATTGACACTCAGCTATGGCGCCTGCGAGGAGGCCTCCAGGATATACGTCAAATTGAGGAGGAGGGGAGTTGTCATAGGAGAGTTTGACCTCCTAATAGCAGCCATCGCCATCCACAATGATGAGCTCCTCCTATCCAGGGATAAACACTTCAAGTTGATTGAGGAGCTCAAAATCGAAACCTGGTAGAGGATCTGGAGCATAGATAGTCGACGATCCTATCACTAAAGAAGGTGGACAACTTATCGAGCCTGGTTAGGGTGTCTCCCCTACAGCCCCGCAGCAGCTCCGCAGCCTCCCTAAGCCTTCCCCTGAGACCCTTAGGCAGATGCCTAAAGGACTCCTCGAGGAGCTCCTCAGCCTCACTCCTAACTCCTAGCAAGGGGGATATACATCCAACCCCCTTCAACATCTGAGCCACATATAGGACCCTCTCCCCCGCGGTATGGAGGAGGCTCCAAGCCTCAACCTCCTCCCTCGACGGCTTGACGACATACTCGGCATAGGCAAATTGACAATCGATAAAGCCGTGATCGACGAGGAGCTGCTCAACCTCAAAATCCTTCACGGCGATGCTCAACAGGTAGAGCAGCGCCTCGGCAAACTCCCTAGAGACGCCAAGCCATTCAGAGGCCTCCAGGAGGCTTCTAGGCATTGGGAAGATGTAATGCTCTAGGAAGCCGTGGAGCACTGAATGTCCAGCCTCATGCCTCAAACCGCCGATCTGAAGGAGAGGGGGCAGCCCCCTCATCCTTTCGAGGCAAACCATGATCCTGGGAGTCCCCCTCCAGGCATCATGCGTAGCGAAGAATCCCAAGCCTGAAACCGGCCCCCTAACGCCGACAGAGGCAGCCTCCCCAGCCAAGACGGCATCCATCCTTGAGGCCTTCTCGAAGATCCAGAGCTCCAGAAGCTCAGGCTGACCAATATGGCAATAGCAATCCTCCAAGATGTCCAGAATCCACTCGGCGATGGAGTCGTCGACGAAGCCGAATCTTGAGAGGAATATCCTCCTCAGCATGAAGGAGAGTCCTGAATAAGCTTTCCCAAGACTCTGATATAAATGGCAGCCACTTATAACGTGAAAATTTTCAGGAGGCTGGTGGGCCGGGCAGGATTCGAACCTGCGACCCTCGCCACGTCAAGGCGATGTCATACCCCTAGACCACCGGCCCAGGCCACCTGATCGTTGAGGCTTCCTCCCTTATCTTTTTGTCGTTCGACTTTCAACTTTAAACCTTATCACCGATGAGGGATGGCTATGATCTGTGAGGCTTCGCCTTGTTCTCCCCCTGTCTCTGGTCTTCGTTGCTCTGCTCTCCGTCGGCGTCTTTGCGTGGCTTCAGAGTGGTGTTAAGCCTGGTGTCGGCGTGGGGGTTCCCCCTCCTGGTGTTGGCCCTAGGGAGGATGGGCCTTGGAATCATAGGCTGCTCATCGCCTTCTCCGAGGATGGAAAACGCTGGCATAAAACCTACAGGGTGCTGAGCGATCAGGCTTCGGTTCCCGATGTCATCATCGATCCCGAGGGGAGGATTAGGGTGTATTATGCTGACTATTATAATTTGGGGATTATCCTCGCCATCTCAAGGGATGGTGAGAGGTGGCGATACATCAGGGTTAAGGGTCTAAACGCCTCCTGGGTTGACCCAGACGTGGTTCTGCTCCCCGACGGCAGTTATAGGCTGTATGCCTCCTATATGCCGCTCCATGGGCCTCAAGACCGGATACTCTCAGCCATCTCCCGGGATGGCATCCACTTCAAGGTGGAGGCTGGATGCCGATACCGTCATCCAGGGCGACTTGTAGTCGATCCCGATGTCTTCTACTTCCAGGGGAGGTGGTATATGATCATCGGCCCAAGGCTCACCCTCCTAGAATCCAAGGATGGATCGACCTTCACCCTCGTCGGAGACCTACCCCTCGAGGGAGCAGTTTCATCTACGATACTCGTCGACGGGAGGCTGCGAATCTACTATCACCGCCTCGAATCCGATGGGAGACTTCACATCTACATGGCTGAAACCAGAGACCTGGAGGAGTGGAGTATAGAGCGGGTTCTCTCCCCGGGCTCCCCCGGCTCTCTCGATGCCTATGGGGTTGGAGACCCCGCCGTGGCGGAGCTCCCTGACGGTGGATACATCATGATCTACAAGACCTGGATAGAGCCTCCGCCATGGATCAGTGGAGGGTGATGAGACCCATCTTCTCGCAGAGCTTGAAGAGCTCCACCAGGTATTCCAGGTCGCAGCGGCCGATTTCAAGTTCGATGAGCCTTGCGATCTCCAGTAAGCTTCGTTGGCCGTCAGCCCAGTATTGGGCGAGGACGCCCTGAATCCAGCTCTCCCTATACTTCTTATTCAGCCTCCAGTAGGCCTCTCGGTCTTCCCTCGGCAGCTTCCTCAGCCATGGCCCGATGGAGATGGGCCCCCTGAATCTCCTCCTAGGCTTCATGGCGTCGGCCTCGATCTCTATTCGCCGCCTCCGCCTTCTAATCCTCCTCAGCTTCAACCCCCTCCTCGATGCGTAGTCTCTGATCGCCTCCTCTACGCGCTTTGTCTCCTCTTCAGCCGTCTTCCTTAAGGCTTCATAGCATCTCTCCATCGTCTCCTCATCCAGCTTTACGCCCAGTCTTCCCATCGACTTCAAGGCCTCCACACCCCTTTCAACCTCATATAGGAGTCCCCGCCTCACCCCCTCCAGGGCCTCAGCTAGAACCCTCTCAGGCTTCTTGGAGCTCTCAGCCTCGTTTAGGGCTTTGGTTAATCCTCTCTGACCCCTCTCCAGGATGCGCCTCCGATACCTGTTGACGGCCTCCTCCATCATCCATCTCGCCTCGGCCTCTCCTGCTGAGGCGATGAAGTAGGCATAGGTAGCTGCCATAAGGGCGGCTTTCCCCAGCATCTTTGGATCAACTTTATCGATGGTGTCCAGGCTGGTGTGATAGAACCTATCAGGCCACTGGATGATCATAGGGCATGGAATCCCCACGGAGGGGTCTGAGAAGATGTAGTGGTCGCTGCCGCCGGAGAAGGGTGTGGAAGTCCACCTGTAGAGGGGGTAGGCGGAGGTTCCAGAGATGTTCTTAAACTCCCCCTTCAACTCGTCTAGGATAGCCTCGAGGAGAGGGTTTACATAGGATGCTGAGGCGTCAGGCGTCCACTCCAGGATTAGAGTGCTTCCACATAGCTCCTGGTTCTCACCCACCATGTCGAGGTTCAGGGCGGCCACCATCTCCTCGATGCGGTCCTCGTTTTCAGCTAGCCAGGCGTAGGTTCCCGTCATCTCGGGGACGAAGAGGAAGCGGATAGTCCTCCGAGGCCGTTTAAGTCTCCCCTCGGCGATCAACTTCCGAAGCGTTCGAGCGGCCTCCATGGCCGCTGCGCATCCAGAGGCGTTATCATTCGCTGAGGGCTGGGGATGGCAGATATGGGCGATTATGATGACCTCACCCTCCCCCTCGCCCTCGATCCAGGCTTCTCCAACCTCTAGGCTTCCCCGTTTAAAGCCTGCGTCGACCCTCGCCCAAACCTTTACGGTCTTCCCCCTCCTCCGCTGCTTTGCGATGAGATCCCTAAGCCATCTCCCCCTCCTAGGTGAGAGGACGAAGCCGAAGCAGGGCTTAGATTCATAGCTCCACCAGAA
>CAZEET010000079.1:0-4251 GCA_964511325.1 uncultured Candidatus Bathyarchaeia archaeon
ACAGCTCGATGAATCGAACTGCTGCCCCATGCTCTGGGGGTGGTGGGGCCGGCCGGATTTGAACCGGCGACCTCCTGCGCCCCAGGCAGGAATCTTAGGCCAAACTGGACCACGGCCCCGATTGGTCATGGAGTATGAATGCCAGCTGGGTAAAAGTTTTATCGCTCCTCTAGGTGTCGCCTCTACTCTATGGTGATTATCTTCTTCGCGTATCTCTCCAGCTTCTCCTCGTCGAGTTCCACGCCTAGACCTTTGCCCCCAGGTACCTCGGCGTAGCCATCCCTGATCTTCAGGGGGTTCTCCACCACGTCGTCGGCGATCCACTCTGGGTATCCTGAGAGTTCACATCGATAGGCGATGACCCTCCTGTAGGCCGTTATTAGGTGGGCTGCCGCTGCTAATGAAATCCCTAACTCCACATCGTCGTGGAATAGGCAGGGAAGATTTAGAATCCTAGCGGCCTCAAGAAGTCTCCTGGCGCTGGTGATCCCTCCTCCAGGTCTGTAGGTCTTGAGGCCTAGAACCCCTATTGCATTGAGGTCTAGAAGGGCCTTCACATCGGACAGGAGGTAGAGGGATTCATGGGGCATTATGGGCGTGTCCACAGCCGCAGCGACGGTGGCGAGGGCCTTGAAGTCCCACCATATCGTCGGCTGCTCTATGAGCTCCACATCGTAGGGCTCTAAGGCTCTGATCATCTTGATGGCATGGTGGGTTGAGTATCCCTGATTACAGTCAACCCTTATGGAAGCCTCATCGCCAACGGTCTCCCTCACAGCCCTCACACATTCGACATCTCTTCCAGGGGCGATCTTCAATCTCAGACCTCTATACCCCTCCTCCACACGTTTGAGGGCCTCGGAGGCCATCTCCTCCGGCTTAGCTAACCCAATCAGGGCTACAAGGGGTATGGGCTTAACCTCGGAGGAGCCCAGCAATCTATGAAGTGGAAGGCCCAAGGCTCTCGCCTTAATATCCCACAGAGCGATGTCTATCGCCGCCTTAGCCATGGGATAGGTGGGTGCATAGAAGTCCATCAACTCCCATATACCCTCAAGGTCGAAGGGGTCTAAGCCTATGAGCCTAGGCCCAATCCAGTGTCTCAAGACCTCAACGATGACGGGCTGCGACTCAGGCGACAGCGGCGGCAGAGGGGGAGCCTCACCTAGGCCGACGACATTCTCATCGGTATATATCCGAGTGAGGACGAAGTTAAGCTCCCCACCTAGGGAACCATACCTCGCTAGGCGAAGGCCCCTACTGCTGGGGAGAGAGACGGGTATAACTTCTATTCGTTTGATCTCCATCCATCGGATGTGGTTTTCAAAGCCTTAAAAGGGTTAGAGCCGTGGACTTCTTGTAAGGTTATGCTCAGCTATCTTCCAACTCCCTTAATATGATGCTCCTAACAACCTCGTCGAGGTCGTAGTATGTGAGTTTATTGTCAATGGCTATGGCGGCGTGGATGGAGTCGAAGAAGGAGAGTTGAGGATATCTCCCCCTCAGCTCCGCCGCATACTCCACATCCCTCAGCCCCAATGAGGGATATCTGGGCTTCGTATACATCATTATGGCGGTGTTCAAGGCGCCTAGGACACGTCTCACCTCCTCTTCACTGCGGCCCCTCGACTTCATCACTAGGGAAAGCTCCACTGATGCCATGGGGGAGATGTGAAGTATCGTCTTACCCGCCTCGGCTTCCCTCAAGATGCCTAGAGCCCAGCTGTGATGTCTATCCCTTGGGTTTAGGGCTAGGAGGAATCCTGTCTCAACGAGGATCTCCACCCTCATCGATCCTCCGAAAGGGTCTTAAGCGCCTCCTCCTCGGCGATCCGTCTCAAACTACGATCGAAGGATAGATCCCCCAGCAACTCAGCCAATGTCTCGAAGGGGTTTTTAGCTCTCTCGATCAGAATTCTATCTCCTCTCAGCGTCAGGATTACCTCTTCCCCCTCCTTGAGGTCGAGGACTTTCCTGAAATCTCTTGGGATGACTATCCTCCCTTTCTTATCGATGCGGGTGATAACGCTCAAATCCCACAAAATTGAAACATTAATCCCACCATAATAAAATTTTCCCACAAAGGTAGGGAAAGCTGGACGAAATCGGCTTCGTCTAAAGGGGAGTCTTAGAGGCCACAGACCTCCAGTATGCGTCGATAGTTTTCGTCGCTAGGCTCTCGTTTATACTGCTTCAAGACCTCTATAAGGGGCTGGATCTCCGGCGGCTCTATGATCCTGCTTATCAGCCGTCTCATTCTGCGGTTGATGAAGAGGTATTGGGTCAGTGAGGTGATGTTGGAGGCTCGCCGCTCGGTGCTGGCGGATTCGAAGTCTATAAGCCTCGGCTCACCACCTGAGACTATGATATGCCTATGCGCCCTGCTCAGCTCGCCGTGATCCAGCCCTATCTCGTCAAGCCTCCTCGCCTTCTCCAATAGGCTTCTAAGAACTCTCCTCAGCGTCTCTGCGTTCCCTGGGCCTAAGGCCTCAACCCACTCAGGGAGATACTCACCTCGGACGAGCTCCATGAGGAGGAAGTTGTCCGTATGTCTCACCAGCTTTGGGCCTACACCCACATCGTTGGCCATCCCCAGCTTCTCAGCCTCCTCCCTGAAGGACTCCCTATCGGCGTCGGTGCGCCTAATCTTCAAGGCGTAGATCTCATCGCCGACTCTTGCCTCAACGGCGATTGAGACATGCCCCTTACCCAGCACCTTTAGGCCCTCGACCTCATGCCTACCCTCCAATATAATGGCGTCGACACCGAGGCCCCGAAGCTCCTCCAGCCGTCTCTCAGCCTCCTCCCTTGTAAACCTGGGATAACAGAGCAGCAAGGACGCCCTCCCCTCCAACAGCCTATCCAGGGGTATCTCAGCCTCCTCCAAGGCTGCCACCTCCAGATGAATCAAAAGAGCAAACTTATGAATCAAACTCTAATTAAGCCAGCTGGCCCTTCCTCGAAGGAATCTATGGAGGAACCCTATGAATTCCCCCTCTAGGTATGGCTCTATCCCCTCGTTGAGCAGTAGGCTGAATTCCTCTCTTATTCGTCTGCTTAAGCGCTTTGGAACTCCTATGCCTCTCCCCCCATCGACTTCGAGGTGATGCCTCAGGAGCTCATCTGCCTTGGTCCACCTCCTCCGGGTGAGTATCCACCATCGCCCATCCTCTATCCAGGGGCCTGATAGGGTCTCCGCGGAGCCTAGATGCTTCCTAAGAAACCTCTCGCTGTGCTCCACCACCTCGACGGGTGGCCCCATATGCTTTTCGACGCTGGGCAGCGTCGCCGTCTCCAGCTCGTAGATGAGTATATGCCTCGAAGCCTCATCGCTCCAAGCTGAGGACCTAAGAACCTTGAATCCCCAGCGCTCTAGGAGGCCCCTGAGAGCCCTCTCAGCCTTGTAGAGCTGGCCCCAGAGGATGTCAGGGACATCGACATCGCGGTCGGGTATCACAAGGAATAGGAGATCTGAGCCCCTATGCCTGAGAGCCTCCAGAACCTCCTGAGCGGTAGGCTTCTCCTCCCTTGGATAGAAGTAGATCTCGCTGGGCGCCCTGAGGAAGCCCCTGGAGGCGGCGATGAAGCTCCAGAAGGAGTCCTCCGAGACGGGCGCCGCCACGTTTCGATTCGGGTCTATAGGGTCGACGACGATGAGCGGGGTTCCGAAGCGTCTCCGAAGCTCCCTCGGATCCTGCCCCACCTCAAGTTGGATGACCATCCCCCTACGCCACCTCGCTGCGGCTTCCAGGAGCTCCTCGAAGGAGCCGTAGTGGATGATGAGGAGTTCACAGAGGTATCCTGAGAAGCCTCCGACCTTCAGCTCAGCCCCATAGACGCCTACACCCTTCATAAACCTCTTCAACAGTCTAACCTCATCTCGCTGCTCAGGCCTTAGATGCTCCTTGACGTAGGCCGTGTGAAGAGGCGTTCGATCCGTCGCCGATTTGAGGGGTTCGCCTGGCTTAACGCGGAAGCAGGGGACGAAGTCCACCTGGAACTCGTCGATGCGGGCCTGGAGGTAGGGGTGCTCGGCATAGGCCTCAACCCATCCGGAGCCCAGATATCTTTTCACCACCTCTAGGACGCGGGGGATGACTTCCCTATCATAGCGGGGGTCGAGGAGGATGAAGATGTCCAGATCTCTTTCACCTGAGAGCCATGTCCCCTTTGCGACGCTGCCGTGAACCTCCGCGACAGCCTTGAATCCGGCCTCCCTAAGCCTCTCCGACAGCTCCCCTGAGACACGCC
>CAZEET010000080.1:0-4181 GCA_964511325.1 uncultured Candidatus Bathyarchaeia archaeon
GAATCTCACAAAGAGAATTGAAAGAGGAATTAAATCCCAGGATATGACCGATGGCAGTCATAAGGGAATCTTACAAAGAGAATTGAAGGTGCTGGGATTTGATCTGACAGTGGTTGTCAGAAGCCGGTGGACTCAGCAAAGAGGATTGTGAGAAGTGATGTGACGTTGTAGTACGAATAGAGGGAGGAAGGAATCTAATATTGCAATGTGGGGTTAGAGATTTGGGTTTTTGAGGCCTATGCCTTTGCAGCTGATCCTAGCTGGTTCATCGAGTTGGCCTTCGACTTTGAATTCTACGCCGGTTATTATCTTGGCGAGTTCTATCGCTGTGGCTGTGTGGAGGGTTAATCTGCTTGTTGTGAAGGTGGATTCTCCCTCTGCTAGGGAGCACCAGAGTATGAGATTGTCCGCTGTATGGAGGTCTATGGCCCTGCCGGTTTTAAGCTGCTCGATCAGCGACTCGGCTGCCTCGAGGCCGACTTTTTCAGCTCTTTTACCTCTTTCACCGAGGGAGTCGGCTCCCAAGTAGCAGGGTGCCTCCGCTTTCTCCACCCAGAGGGTTATATAGCTGCCGGGTGAAAGAGGCTGCTCGTGGCCTCTCAGGATTCTACGTTCGATCTCAGCCTCCAATCCAGCCTTTCTCAAGGCTTCTATAGCCGATTTGGCCTGCCTCTCAGCCACATGGCCTGGAAGCCTGCCGCAGATGGATATGCCTCTAACTAACTCAACTCTACCGGGACCATCGGTTTGAAGGGGGTTTAGTTTTAAAATGGGTTCTATTAGGACATCCACTATGCCTCCTCCCCTCGGATAGAATCCCTCCCTGACGATGTTGAGCTCACCCCTGAAGTCCATGGTTCTCAGGGCCCTCCAGACCACCTCTCTCATCGTCATCGTGGGCGGCGCCCATTTGACGGCTGTTCCCCCTCTGATCCGCAGTTCCACCGTTGAATCTGCGAAGGCGGCGACGGGTGCGACGCATTGGAGTAGTAGGCTTATGCTCCCAGCGGTTCCTATATCAAGGCTGTAGGAGCCTCCCCTCGCTCTCCCGGGCTTGAACTCTATCTCCGTTGAGCCTATCCTCAATCCCTTAACCTCTCCCCGGCATATCTCCGCCACGGCCTTCACAGCCGTGAGGTGTTGAGCCTTCAAACCTGGGGGGCTTCTACCACTCCTAATGCGTTTAACCCTTATGGGGATCTCCATGACTGCGCTGTAGGTTACGGCCATCCTCAGCAGTTGGCCTCCGCCCTCCATCATGGAGCCGTCTATCTCGATCAGGTCTCAACACCTCCACCGCAGAATCTGGTGATGTAATCCACGGCCACCCTGCCAGCCTTGTGGAGGGTCTCTGCCTCTATGCCTGGTACTCCGCAGACTAGGAGCAATATCTCAACGGTCTTTAGAGTGATCTTAGAGGAGTCAGCGTCCCTATAGGGGTAGAGGGCTAGAAGCTTCTCATCATCCGCGATGACCGGCTCTCCCCCCTTCAAAACTCTAGGCCTCTCCATGCCGATGCCCAGGAACTCCTCTCCAGGCTCCGCCTCCCTCATATAGGGCTCCCCCACGACTCGCCTCCCATCGAAGGCCGCTAGGGCTATCAGGGTCTCGAGGGAGGCGATGTTATAGGCGTCCACAGCTGTATTGATGCGGGGTAAACCTCTGCCATGGAGCACCCGTCTAAGCAGAGCCTCAGCCGCCGGCCTCGTCTTTGTGGGATCTAAACCTAATCTCCAGAAGAAGTCTCTATATGCCCTAATGATTGGGTGCTCCTTCAGCTCATCTAGGCTCCACTGCTCTCTAGCCCTCTTTACGATCTCCTCCTTGAGTATCTCCAGCTTAGGATTCATCTTCTCGATCTTAACGTTTCTCAGCCTTATGAGGTGGGCCTCTAGGCCTGGAAATCTGCTCTGGAGGGAGGGTTCTATCCTCAGTGGATGGCTCATCTCTCCTCCACCTTATCGCTCTTCGCTAGATCCCTGATCCTCCCGACGCCGTCGATCTCCAGTAGATATCTATAAACCTCCTCCGGGACGAGGTCTCTCCAATTCTCCCCAGCGAGGATGCGTCTCCTGATCTCCGTCGCTTCATAGCGTTCACGTTGATAGAGCTCTATGCCTCTCACCTCGTAGCCCGCCTCCAGCATGAGCCTCCTAGTGAGGGGCTGATTGGTGTAGACGACATCGAACTTCGGAGTTTGAGATTCCACCATGGATACCCAGACGGTGTGAGCTGGAGCATCGGGTATAGGTATCAACATATATCGACCTCTATCAATGCCCTCCGCGTCTAAAGCCCTCCTGATCATCTCTATACGCTCACCAGCTGTGAAGGGATTATCCAGCTCATGGCTCATCTGAGCGCTCCCGACGACGATGATGAGCTCATCAGCCTCCTCCAGAATTCTCTTCACGGCGTATAGATGCCCCTTATGGAAGGGTTGGAATCGACCTATGAAGAGAGCCCTCTTCATCTCTCACTGTGAAGGTTTGAGGGAGCTTTAACGTTATTCCTCCATCCCGCCTTCCAGGATCTTCCTCCTCTTCACCGCCCTAGTGATATATCCAGCCACCCTGTTCCTCAACCTCTTAGAGATATCGAGGTTTAACTCTATGAGAAATCTCTTATTCTCCTCGAAGTCGTCTGTGAAGGCATCTGGATACCTCTCCATCAACTCCAGAGATATCCGTTTAACCAGCTCCGTCCTCACCTTCCCCAACCCGCTCCACAGAGTAGGGAGGGTTGGATGCTTTAAGTGTTATCCTCTCAATTAATCCAACCCGAGTCGGAAAAGGAGGAGTTTACTCGAGACAGCCCCTGAAAGGGGCGGAAGAATTAAATATTTATCGATTAGAGAGGAGAATCGAAGGATGGCCATGCGTAGGATTATAAAGATTGCCCCCATGCATAAATTGATTAAAAGAGCTGGCGCCGCCAGGGTGAGCGAGGAGAGCGCCATCGCCCTCAGCAAGATACTTGAAGAGGTCGGCCTAAAGGTGGCGAAGGAGGCCATAGACTTCGCCCACCACGCGGGGAGAAAAACCGTTAAGGCGAGGGATATAGAGATCGCAGCCCAGAAGGTTCTGGGGCGAAGATAGCGGCGCCAGGTAGCCGGACATGAGGCGTCTTCGATACAACGTAGTGGTGGTCGGCGCAGGCCCATCGGGAAGCTCAGCTGCCAGGGCAGCGGCGGAGAGGGGTGCATCCGTCCTCCTCCTCGAGGAGCATAGGGAGGTAGGCCTCCCCATTCAATGCGCCGAGGGCCTCAGCGAGAGGGGTTTGAGAGACGCGGGTCTAAAGCCGACGGGCGAGGTGGTGAGTCAGAGGATAACGGGGGTTAAGGTCTACGCCCCCAATGGCCGCTTCATATCCCTCAGGGGATCCGATTGGGTTGGCTACACGATAAATAGAGACGTCTTCGACAGGATGCTCGCGGAGAAAGCCGTCGACGCCGGAGCTGAGCTGATGACGGCGACGAGGGTTAGGGGAGTCCTCAGGGAGGATGGCGCTGTGAAAGGCGTCTACGCGACGCGGGATGGCAGAACCCTCAAGATCGAGGCGGATATAGTCATCGGGGCAGACGGCTACGCCTCAACCGTGAGGAGGGCCTCAGGGCTGGGGAGATGGTTTCCAGACGTCGTCACCTGCGCCGAGTTCAGACTAGGCAACCTCAGCCTCGATGAACCCGAAGTCAATGAGTTCTACTTCGGCAGGGAGGTGGCCCCTGGGGGATATGCCTGGGTCTTCCCGAAATCAAGCGAGGTGGCCAACGTCGGCCTAGGCGTCAGGAAGTATCATAAGGCGCCTCCCATCGTCTACCTAAAACGCTTCATCGACTCCGACCCCAGATTCAAGAATGCGGAGATCCTCATGGTTATGGGGGGAGTCACACCCGTCTCCGGAATCCTGAGGCGCATCGTCGATGATGGCGTCATGCTCGTCGGCGATGCCGCTGGGGAGCTGATCCCCTGCACTGGAGCCGGTGTCCACTCGGGAGTGGTGGCAGGCCGTATAGCTGGGGAGGTGGCGGCTGAGGCAGCTCTGGAGGGGGCTGTCTCAGCGGGGAGGCTGGAGGAGTATGTGAGACGCTTCGAGGCGGAGTGGGGTAAGCGTATTAGGGATAGCCGTAGGGTTGTGGAGATGCTGGATAGATTCAGCGACGAGGATCTAAACCTCCTCGC
>CAZEET010000081.1:0-4136 GCA_964511325.1 uncultured Candidatus Bathyarchaeia archaeon
CGCTCAATCCGGGTTCCACAGGAGAAATCGGAGGCCTATGCACGGCCTAAGCATCCTCGATTTTTATGGGAAGAGACTGACGACTTGGAAGAGCTCCACATCGATGAGGCCGTAGTCTGTGATGCGGAGTTTGGGTATGACCGGCAGGGCTAGGAAGGAGAGCTTCATGAAGGGGCTTCTCAGCTCGCAGCCCAGCTTCTCAGCCTCTCTATGTAGATGCTCAACTCGCTCAGCGACCTCCTCCGCCCTCAGCGTCGACATGAGGCCTGCGACGGGAAGCGGCAGCTCGGCCTTCACTTCACCTCTCTCCACGACGATGAGACCGCCGTTCAGCTCCCGCAGCCTATTGGCCGCTTTACAGATGTCTCTGTCGTCTACGCCTACGGCTATGAGATTGTGGGAGTCGTGGGCGACGGTGGAGGCGATGGCTCCGGATTTCAGGCCGAAGCCCTTGACGAAGCCCTTGCCGATGCGTCCACTCCCCCTATGACGCTCGAAAACACAGACCTTTAGTACGTCATTCTCCACATCAGGTTTCACAACCCCTCCCTCTACGCTGAGGGTGTGGGTTAGGCTCTCGGTGTATATCTGATCCTCTATCACCCCAATGACCCTAACCCTCGCCTCATCGCCTTCGCGGCGTATCGAGATACGTTTAGGTGTGGCTGGAGGCATGTTCACCGTCTTCCTCCTCGCCACTTTAGGTAGGCTACCCCTAATCCCCGCGAGGTATCTGCCCTCCCTCGCGGCGACTTCGCCGTCTAAGATGACGAGGCTTGCCTCGAAATCCCTGAGGTTGTTCACGACGACGAGGTCTGCCGACTTGCCAGGGGAGACGGCGCCGAGGTTGCGGAGGCCGAAATACTCTGCTGGATTAAGGGTGGCCATCCTCACGGCCTCTACGGGGTCTATGCCCTCCTCCACAGCCCTCCGGAGACATCGATCCATATGACCCTCGGAGAGTATGTCATCCGCATGTATGTCATCTGAGGCCAGCATCAGGCGTCTATAGCCCCTCCTAGCGAGGGGTGCAAGGGTTTTGAGGTTTTTTGAGGCCGACCCCTCCCGGATCATGATCCACATACCCTGAGAGAGCTTCTCATAAGCCTCCCCCAGAGAGATGCACTCGTGATCCGATCCTATGCCCGTTGAGAGATAGGCTGAGAGCTCTGCGCCTCTCAGCCCTGGGGCGTGGCCGTCGATGACTGTATCCCTAAAGGCCTTAAGCTTCGAGATGACAGCCTCATCGAGGTTGAGGACTCCTGGATAGTTCATCATCTCTCCGAGGCCGATGACTTCAGGGAGCCTCCTAAGCTCCTGGAGCTCCTCGACGCCGAGCTCTGCGCCTGAGGTCTCCAGAGGGGTGGCGGGAACGCAGGAGGGGGCCATCACATAGACCTTCAGCGGCGTCCTCCGGGCATCCTTCACCATGAATCTGACTCCGTCGACGCCGAGGACGTTGGCTATCTCGTGGGGGTCGATGACTACGCATCCCGTCCCCCTTGGGATGACGGCCTCGGCGAAGCGGCTGGGGGTGAGGAGGGAGCTCTCTATGTGGAGGTGGCCGTCGATGTAGGCGGGGACGATGACGCCCTCAACCTCCAGCGTCTCTCTCGCCTTGAGAGGTTTGGAGCCGATGTAGGCGATTCGACTATCCTTAATGGTGATGTAGGCCTCCTGAAGCTCCCCTACATAGAGGTTGAGGAGCTCCCCATGCAGCTGTAAGTCTGCTGGGGCCTTACCGAGGGCGACCTCTATGAGCTCCTCCATCGACATCAATTAGTGATGTCCATCAAACGACATTTAGGGTTTGGGAGGCTCGCAATCCATTTTAGAGGCTTTAGGGAAGTGTGAATGATCCGTGATGATGGAGACCAATTTCATCGCTCCAAGCTGGGATGACATCGAGGAGATGATCTCCAGGATAGCTGAGGAGGTTGAGAGGAGGGGTTTCAGGCCTGACATCGTCCTCGGCGTCTCCAGGGGAGGCATCATACCGGCGCTCCTCCTCTCAGATAAGCTGAGAGTCCCCGTCGACATCATAGGGGTGAGATTCTATAAGGGGGTGAGAGACATGGAGGAGAGGCCTCACATAATACAGGATGTCACCCAGACGTTGAGGGGTAGACGGGTTCTCATCATCGACGATGTCTCTGACACTGGACACACCCTAAAACTCGTTAAGAGATATGTGGAGGAGAGGGGGGCGAGGGAGGTGATGGTCTGCACGCTGCACTATAAACCCTGGGCAGTATATAGGCCGGACTACTATGTGGAGGAAACGAAGGCCTGGATAATCTACCCCTGGGAGGTGAGGGAGACGATAGAATATATCTCCAAGAGGTTAAGGGAGAAGGGGCTGACCGGGAATGAGATTAAAGAGGAGATGAGGCGGAGGGGAATACCGAGAGAAATATTGGAGGAGAATCTTCCCCCTGATCCCTATTAAAATAATCGAAGGGCGCAGCCTATGATCAGGTGCGTCCATGAGCTTTACTCCCAGAATTCGATGGAGGAGAAGAACTCCTGTTTATGGAAAAGGCTCTCCACCGTCAAGGTAAGGTTATTAGTTTAAAGGGTTATTTAGGATGCTGAGGGTCGTCTAATGCCTCATCCCTACATCCCCAATAGCGTTGCGGAGATCAAGGAAAAGATGATGGAGGAGATGGGGATAAAATCCATCGATGAACTATACGCAGATATACCGGCTGAGGTGAGGCTTGAAAGAGAGCTCGAGATCCCCGGGCCCTATCCGGAGCAGGAGGTTAAGCGGAGAATCGAGGGATTATTAAGGCGAAACCAGAGGTTTAGGTGTCCACCCTTCCTAGGGGGCGGCGTCTGGCCGCATTATGTCCCAGTGGTCGTCGATGAGATCGTAAGCCGAGCTGAATTCCTCACCAGCTACACCCCATATCAACCAGAGATTACTCAGGGCATGCTTCAAACCCTCTTCGAGTATCAAAGTCTCATCTGCGAATTGACGGGGATGGAGGTAGCCAACTCGTCGATGTACGACTGGGCTACGGCTCTGGGCGAGGCGGCAAGGATGGCGGAGAGATTGACGAGGAGAAGCATGATCCTCGTTCCCTATCTGACGAGTCCTAGCAGATTAGCGGTTTTGAGGGCCTACACCGAGCCGGTGGATATGAAAGTCGTCCAAGTGGATTACGATGAGGCGACGGGTCTCCTAGACCTGGAGGACTTGAAGGAGAAAATCAACAGCGAGACCGCCGCCGTCTATATCGAAAACCCCTCCTACCTCGGCTTTGTCGAGGAGGAGATGGAGGCCATAGCGGAGGTGGCGCATGATGCCGGGAGCCTCTTCATAGTCGGCGTGGATCCCATCTCCCTCGGCCTACTGAGACCCCCTGGAGATTATGGGGCTGACATCGTCATCGGGGAGGGACAGCCCCTAGGGAACCATATGAATTATGGGGGGCCGCTGCTCGGAATCTTCGCCTGTCGAGGAGAACCTAAGATGATTAGGCAGATGCCTGGCCGCATCATAGGAATGACAACCACTGTCGACGGCTCTAAGAGGGGTTTCGTCATGACGCTTCAGACCCGTGAACAGCATATCAGGAGGGAGAGGGCGACGTCGAATATCTGCACAAATCAGGCTCTCTGCGCCGTCGCAGCAGCCGTCTACCTATCGCTACTCGGCCCAAATGGCCTCAGGGAGCTCGCCGAGCTGATAACTAGCAGGGCTCACTATGCGATGAGAAGGATTGGTGAACTCCCCGGCGTCAAGGCGCCGATCTTCAGTAGCTATCACTTCAAGGAGTTCACCGTCTCCTTTGAGGATAAGACCGTGGGGGAGGTTCACAGGGAACTATTATCCCGGGGGATACATGGCGGAAAGAGCCTCGTAGAGGAATTTCCAGAGCTGGGGGAGACGGCACTCTACTGCGTGACGGAGCTCCACACAAAGGAGGATATAGACCTCCTAGTCTCAGCGTTGGAGGAGGTGCTAGAGGGATGAGAAGATTTAGACAGGCGGATTGGGATGAACCCCTGATCTTCGAGCTCAGCTACCCAGGTCGAGTGGGATTCATACCCCCGAAGGCTGAGCCCGAGGTGAGCGATGCCGCCGGCGACATAGAGGAGCTGGTTCCACAGAATATGCTGCGCAGAGA
>CAZEET010000082.1:0-3903 GCA_964511325.1 uncultured Candidatus Bathyarchaeia archaeon
GGGAGAGATCCCGTGGCTTAGGCCTACGTGGGTTCGAATCCCACCCCCCGCACCACTCGATGGATGAACCTATGATGGAGGTTCATCGCCTATCTGGGACCTATAGGGAGATAGGGCTGCAGGAGGGCGTCCTCTTCAGGGGTAGACTCCATCTTCCGCCTATATCGGATGAGAAGATCGAGTTTACCTCTAAGTGTATTCCTTATTATGAACGATATACGCCTGAGATTCTGGAGGAGATCGAGGAATTTTCGAGGAGGGCTGATCTCCCCTCCCTCCTGCTTGAGGGCTTCCTCCTGACGCTGGGCCTAGAGCCCTGCTGCACCGTCTTCGCTTTATCCCCGGAGAGAACCCTCTATGGATTGCCCCTCTTTGCCAGGAACTACGACTGGGATAGGGGGTTTGAGAGGTTCTTCACCGTCTTTAGAACCGAGCCTGAGGGGGGTTTGGTCAGCCTATCCTTCTCGGATCACCCCGTGGGGCGCTATGGGGGAGTCAACGAGGCCGATCTAGCCGTCGCCGTCACGGCCATACCCGCCTATAGGGGTTGCCCCTCCCCGGGGATACGTATGAACATCGCCGTCAGATGGCTTCTAGATCGCCTCCGGACAACGGAGGAGGCCTGCGATTGGCTCTTAGAGATCCCCCACCAGTGGGCTCACAACTTCCTCATCGCAGATCGCCATGGAACCCTGGCGAGGGTTGAGGCCTCGCCGGAGGGGGTCGTCGTCCACTACTCCGAGGATTTCATCGTAGCCACAAACCACTACCTCGATGAAGGGATGGGGGGATTGCTGGATCCGCATCACGACTTCGTCGACACATATAGGCGATATCGCATCGTGGAGGAGTGGATCCGGGAGAGGGGGATAGACGTAGAGGTGGGGGAGGTTATGAATCTATTGCGAGGCCATGGGGAGGGCGTTTGTTCCCACATCGAGGTGGAGGGGAGGGAGATCGCCACGATCTGGTCTTGGATAGCCCTGCTGGGAGAACGTAAGGTGTATGTCTGCAAGGGTTCTCCCTGTAGGGGAGACTATGAACCCATCGAATTTTAACGTCCAGACGGTCTAGGGCTGAGAGGGAGGATAGGGCCTCAAGGCTTCGCTTCGAGGAGGAGAACCCCCGCCTCGACATCGGGCGTCGTGAAGGTGGCCTTGTCTCCAGGTCTGTCAGGCGGCTCCGTCAGCGTCCCCACGGCTGAGATGAGCTTTAGACCCGCCTCCTCGAGAATGTGGAGGGCTTCCTCATAGTTGTAGAGGCGGATCCTGCTGAAGATGGGGTCTCCCTCTCCGCCGAGCTTGAGGTATAGCCTCCCCCAGGGGCTCTCCCTGTTGATTATGAGGAGGATGAGGGATCCACGAGTTTTTAGGCTGGTCTTTAGGGCTTTCAGAGCCTTAACCGGCTCGGGGAGGAATTCTAGTGTTGCAACCATGTAGATGAAGTCTAGGCATTTAAGCCGGAGGGGTGGATGCTCTGCGACGCCTAGGATGGATGGCAGCCTCTTCTCGATGGCCTTCCTCAGCATCCCTGGGGAGGGGTCTAGGCAGATGATGATCCTGTCATCGCTTAGATGTTCTGCGAAGATGCCGGTTCCAGCACCCACATCGACGCCTATTCCCCGCTGTGGGAGCATCCTCTTAAGGCCTTCAAGCTCGCAGCTGAGGGCGTAGCGTCCCATGGGGGTCTCATACCAGCTGTCATAGTTCTCTGAGGCTTCGTTGAAGACCCTAATGGTCTCGGAGACGCCTAGCCAATCTGAGGACGACATCGACGATCTCCTCCGGTTCTCTACCTAGAATCGTTGTGGTGGCCTCTATGCCCACGGCTCCAGGATGGAGGTAGGCATCATAGAGTTCTCCAGCGGCCTTGATGTGATCCGCAACTGGGCAGGGGCCATGGGCCTCCGCTGGTAGATGCTTAATCTTGAGACCCATCTCCTTTAAAGCCTCGGCGACGTCCTCTCCTCCTCTCAGGTTTATGGCCGCCCTCACCTCCGGGTTGAGCCTCATCGCCTCCAAGGCGACGTAGGCTAAATGCCTCGACCCTCCATATACGACCTCGCCACAAACCCTCGGCTTTCCCAAGCTGACGATCACTCTACCGCTGAGGCCTGCCACATCCTCTATCGATCGAGCTCCAGGCTTTGCGTAGACCATGTTGAGGCCTACCTCGGGGATTAGGGCTGCCACTCTGGGCTCCTCCTCGAGTTTCCTAAAGCCCCTCTTTAAGCTCGATATGATCTCGTCGACGCCTACGGCCTCGCCGTAGAGTTTGTCCAGCTCCGTCCTCTCAAGCCCCTCAACCTTAACGCCGTCTATGTAGGCCCCTTCTCCCTCCTTTACCTCGCCGATGATGGTCAGGGGATATCCAGCATCGAGGCATCTCTCCGAGGCCTCCCCTACGGCCTCTGGGTCTATCAGTGCGATGAGGACGCCGTAGCTTGGGGCTGAGAGGGGATCAACTTCAAGCTCTTCTAAACCTTCCTCTAGGGGGATTTTACTCGAATCCACCTCCAGCTTTAGGCTCTGCGTCTCGGAGATCTCGTATAGTGCCCCCCTCACCCCTCCCTCGGAGACGTCGTGAAGGAGCTTCACCCCTTCAACTCTCTGCAGCCTTAATATCGCCGGTAGGGGTGTGAGCTCCCTCCATCGTTCATCTCTCCGCCCCTCGGCCACCGCCCTCAGCCATAGGCTTTCTCCGCCGACCTTCCCGACTAGGGCTATGAGGTCTCCCGCCTCAACTTTCCCAGGCTCTCTGATTCGTTCACCTATGCAGGTGGCTGAGACTAGGGGGAGCTCCAGTCCCGTGTAGGTGGCTGTATGTCCAGCTATGATCTCGACGCCGTATTTCTCCGCTTCTGAGCCTAGCCCCTTAACTATGGTTTGGAGCTCCTCCTCGCCGCTGTCGGGTGGGAGGTAGATGCCCGCTATGAAGTATCGGAGTTTGGCGAAGAGGGCTGCGACGTTGGAGGCTGCATAGTGGAAGGCGAAGAAGCCGAGCGTCTCGATGGGGACGCCTATCGCTGGAGCATGGGCTACGACGGCTTCATCTCTCAGCCTTAAGACTCCGCCATCGAGACCTGGCTCTACCTTTAAGAGGTGGGGGAAGACTAGGCGCCTCAACTCATCTAGGGAGAGCTTCCCAAGCCTCAGCCTCCTCGGCTTAGGGGAGTCTCTCGACATCTAGGCTCCTCCTCACGGCTGCAACCACTGCTATGGCTGGCGGTATGAAGATGGCGTCGACGATGGTCATTAGGGTTATCATCGCCATTCCGGGGCCGAAGAGTATCCAGTCTGCGATGAAGAATCCCAGGGTTTCCCAGAGAACCCCTACGACCATGGACGCCACCTCCCACTTGGATATCATCCTCCCAGGGGGTCTAAGCCTCGTTAGGGCGCTGATCAGCAGTGCTTCAACGCCCCTGACGAGCATGGCTCCCGGGACGAATACCGCTGGCCAGCCGTAGATCGCCGTCTTGTAGGCTGTGCCCAATCCCTGTGCTATCGCGACGACTAGGGCCGCGTTTAAGGGGCTGAGGAGGATGCCTAGGGTGTAGATGAGGATGGGTGAGAGGTCATACTGGGCGAGGGGTGGAGGCATGGGTATCATGATGAGATTCATGAGGGTTGTCACGGCTATGAGGATCGACAGCAGCGCCGCCCTTCCACTCGGACTCTGGAATCTGGACATATGTCTCAAAGGGGAGATATGTGCGTTATATAAGAAGGTTATGGCTCAGACCTCTCCTGAGGAACTCGCTGCAAGCTGAGGCTAACACCCTGGCGCAGAGGACCACATCTCTGATCTTCACCCTCTCCCCCGCTGAGTGGGCGTGGTGGAGCTCTCCTGGGCCATATATGACCGATGGGATTCCGGCATAGTTGAATAGGGTGTTGGCAT
>CAZEET010000083.1:0-3859 GCA_964511325.1 uncultured Candidatus Bathyarchaeia archaeon
CCATCATCCCCCATCAGTTCGCCGTGGTCTGAGGTGACGATTATGAAGTCCGCTTGGTCTAGGAGGGGTTTCGCAACCCAGTCTAGGTATTCTATGGCCTTCATGCTCGCCATGCGGGCCATCTTGGGAGCATCGTTGTCCACGCCCCTGTTGAAGGCCTTCGTCGCCTCGACCAGCTCCCTGTATTCCACATCTGGCCTGTAGTTGTATGGGCCGTGCGTCTCCGTGAAGAGCATCGCCACGAAGCATTCATCCCTGTTTCTGAGTATCTTCAAAGCGTCCTCCACCATCAAGTCCGCAGAGAAGGGTTCCGGATACCACAATTCCCTGTACGCCCTAGGAGCCAGCCTATGCGCCCAAGCATTCGAATTTAGGAAGTAGGCCTCAAGCTCCCTCTCGTGGAAGACCTCCCTGCTCAGCATCACCCACGAAGGCTTGAACGGCTGGCCCAGCTCAGATGTGGGCAGATACCCGCTCAGCATGCTCATCATCGAAGGCCTAGTCCAAGTCCCATGGCTGTAAGCCTCCACGGCTCTCCCCAAGGAGTCGAAGTTCGGCGTGTCGGCCTCTAGGAATACGTCGTACCTAACGCTGTCCAAGACGATTAGGAGTATCCTCAAGCCTGCTCCTCCCACCACATGACTCGGCAGGAGAAGTCCTCCGCCGACCCGCTCTGGTTCACTACCTCTACGAGAAGCGAGAAGCCCTCGGGAACCCTGAGGTTCACATCCACCGTTATTATCCCCCCTATGGCTCTGACTCTGGAGCCTCCAGGCAGAACCTGCCTAACCCTAGGAGTCCCCAAGGTGTAGGAGCCGCCATGCCTGAAGACGCATTTGGCCGACTTGCCCGACGCTGGGTTGAGGTTGAAAGGCGAAACCGCTGTCCCAGAGGCCGTAACCGTATACTGGTTCTTCGGATACATGTTCACCCTCCCGTTCCCAGTTCCGATTAGTCCTATGGAGATTATGTTGGCGTACACCCCGCTACCAGAGGGGTTCTCAAACTCGAAGTAGGCAGATGAACCCGAAGCCACATCGTCAAGCCTCCAGCCTGCGAGGTAGGCGTCGCCCTCAAGAATCTTCACTATAAGCCTCTGATTCACCAGCAGGGTTCCATCCAGAAACTGGTATAGCTGAACCCCTATCTTGTCGTTAAGCTCATCCAGAAGATCCCTAACCCTCCGATCCGACGTGTGGCTCGTGAAGCCCATGCCAATATGGAGATAAAAAACGGGGGTATTTGGGAGTTCCCCTACTCAGGCCTCTCGCTGACGCTCTGGACTCCCCACCACACTAGGCCATACTTGGCTCCGCTTGGCGTGATGGGGCCGTGTATCCTGAAGTCTATGCTCCCCTCCAAGACGTGGATGGGTTGCTCAAGGTTTCCATGTAGAACCTCCGCCCCCGCAGTCTCAAGCATGGGGTAGTCCCTAACGCCCTCGGGCACGGCTCCCACGGGCGGGTAGGCCTCAACCGCTCCAGTCTGGCCAGGAGCCGTCGGATTCGTCTGCACTATGCTGAATATGGCTCCGTTGCTGTCCTGCGTCCATATCCTCAAGAACAGGAGCTTCAGCTGCGTCCCAGCTGGAACCACGTGGTTGAGCACGGTGACATACTCGTCTGGCCCCACGGCGTTCTCGAAGCTTCCAGACCAGGCTCCGCCCACGACCTCGTAGGGAAGCGCCTCGTAGACGTCGGTCTTAAGCCCCAAGTCCTTCAAGACACGCCTATGGATCTCCACCATCCATCTTCACCTCCTACTGGCCTGCGGGCGCCTCGGCTGGCGCCCTCACAGGCATTATCGTCAGCGGCCTATGCGGAATCACCCTCCTATACAGCTTCTCCAAAACCTCCCTGAACCTCGGCTCAGCAGGCTTCAACACCCCAGCCTGCACCGTCCCTATGCGCTCCGTCGTCAGCTTCGCTATCATGAAGTTGATCTTAGGCATCTGCCAAGTCGTGTTCGGGTTGTAGGCTGAGAGGGCTATTCTGTGGGTTTCAGGCCTGATCATGATGTGCTCCGTTATGAAGCTCGGCTCGTAGAAGGGTGACATGCCCTCAGTGAAGTGGCTGACCTCCCTCAAATCCGTGCTCGGCTTCGGAGCCTTGGGAATCCCATGCCTATGGAGATCCGTCGGAAGCTCCACGTAGACATAGACTTGGCCCCTGATGCCGAAGATGACCTGCCAGATGCGGTTCGTATTCGTCTTAGGGTCGTAGCCCCTAGTCACCTCCAGCTTCTCAGGGACGAAGGGGCCGCTAGTCTGCAGGGGCAGAATCGTCTCAGGCCAAGTGTAGACATAGTGGGCGAAGTCACGCTGGATGATGTGCTCGTAGTACCTGACCCCTTCTCGATAGTAGCTGATGAAGTACCCTTCTTGGAGCCACCCCGACCATTCCTTCCAGTCCGCCACCATTCCTCACCCCATTTTTGTTCTAGCGGGGTCGCACCGTCCAGCCTACTCGCCTAGGGCTATGAAGTCTAGCCACAGCGAGCCGTCGGCTGGGCCTCTCCCCGCCGTGACCTCGGTTCCGTCTGTGTCGAAGATGTCGATGCTTGCGTAGTTGCCGTATTCTCCTGGGTTGTATATCCACTTCTGCGGTATGTAGCCCGTGTGGGTTCCAGTCTCTGGGGTCAGGTGAAGTGTCTGAATGGTGTTGAGGCCTAGCTCGTGGGCGTAGACATACTCCTTGGCCGCTATCTTCATCTGGCCGTATACCTTGACCGCCACTCCGCTGCCGTGGACTACCCTCTCGATGTGGTGTATCTCAATCCTCGGGCCGCGGTCGGTCTTAATCACCTCAACCATCACTCATCACCCCCTACGCTAGGGCCGCTCCAGTGTCGGTGACCTGGAGCTTGTTGGGTATCCTGTTCAGCTGGAAGCCTATGAGCTTGATGGTCTGCGGCCCCTGCGTCATGACGTAGCCGACGAGTTCGAAGGCTGCCTCCTCGTCGAGTATGTAGCCCTCCTCGAAGACTATGGCTGGCTTCTCGTATGCCATCGCCTCCTCGATGTTGATCCGTGGCAGCTTCTTGTCGCTTATCTGCATCTTGATCTCGCTCACCCTCAAAACCTTGTCCAAGAAGGCGATCCCAGCCAAGCCTACCTTGAAGTCCTCGGGTATTATGCCTCCAGAGCCGACGCCCGTCATGATGGTCTGAGCGCCAGTCGAGGTGAAGGTCTGCCTCCAAGTCGTAAGCCTGACCCCAGCGTTGTCGGCGAAGAGCTGTGGCATGACGCTCGTTATGCCGAACTCGCCAGCCTTTGGTGCTACGCCCCCATATTTGAGGGGCGACCAGTCCGCCTCGGCCTTCGCTATAAGCTCAGACTTCAAGGTGTCCAGAACCCTCTTGAACTCGGGGAACTCCAGCTTAATCTTCCCATACTCCGCCAACACATATCCGCCGCTCATCACCCATCCACCTCCTATATGGCTGAGCCTGGCAAGCCCAGCACCTTGTCTATGACCTTGAAGAACGCCGAGCCAAGCATCACGATCCTCTGGTATATTACGCCTCCCGTGCTCTCTGGGAGAGGCCCCTCGACATAGCCGTACAGCTCGAAGCTCTGCTCCTCGTCGATGATGAAGCCCTTCTCGAAGACCACCGCAGGCACATTGTAGCCCTTAAGCTCCTCAAGGTTGATTCGCCCGTACTTCCTGTCGCCTATCTGGAACTTGATCTCCGTGATGTGCTGGTTCTTGTTCGGGAAGGCAAGCCCGAACCAAGCCACCTTGAAGTCCTCTGGGATGACATTCCCAGCCCTAGTCCCAGATATGAGGAGCTGGTGCCCCGTGCTGGTGAAGGCCTGCCTCCAAGTCACCATCTGGTTGCCCGCATGGTCGTCGAACAG
>CAZEET010000084.1:0-3800 GCA_964511325.1 uncultured Candidatus Bathyarchaeia archaeon
CGGTGAAGGGCGCCTCTGGGTCCGCCCTCGGGAACCCATAGGCGGATATCTGAGCCGCGTCGGCGATCTCCATTCCCACCTGGTCGATCATACCGGCGTGGAAGACCTTGGACTCGAAGTCGAGGTTGTTCCCCTCCATCCCCGTGTGGCAACAGGAGAGTAGATGCGTCAACTGCTCCTCACAGTAGTCCAATACCATCTCCAAGTCTCCGAGGGTCTTGGGCTGAACCCCCGTGACGAGGGTTGTCACCGGCATGTCGATCTCAACGGCGTCCTCCCCGACGTTTATCGGGGTCTCACGGCCATACTTCTCGACGAGATGCTCGACAAGATGCCTGGCATGCCCTATATGGGTGGCGGCTCCTATGCAGCAGGCCAGCAGCACGATGCGGCTCTGCTGAGCAGCCATGTCGAGCCCGCAGGCCCCCCGCTTACCCTGAGTTAAGTCGCATTTCCCGAAGGTGCAGAGGCAGCAGACATCGCAGAAGGGCATGTAGAACGGCCTATAGCGCCTCAGCAGCTTTAGATCCCACTCCCGGAGCTCGGCTATGCTTGGGAAGGGGGTCGGGCCGAGGGGTTCCTCCGGTATCTCCTCCACAACCCTCCCGATGGATATCTCTAATCCCTTGAAGCGTCCTATGGCCGTCTCAAGCTCGTCGAACTTAACCTTAACGCCCTTAATCCCCATCTTCTTTCACCATACGCCAAGATGTATCGCATCATCTACCCTTCGTTTTGAATTAAAGGTTGTGTCGAAACAATCATCGACAGATGTCTACTTATTAAGGGAGAAAAAAGAGAGTATTAATTTTTGAAGTGGGGTATGACCTCCCTCCCGAAGAGGTCGATGCTAGCCCTCACCTTCGGCCCTATGGGGGAGCCGGCGACGAATTGTGTGACACCCATCTTTGAGAGAGCCTCGATCTTCTCGATGCAGGTCTCAGGGGTTCCGCAGATGGAAAAGGCTTCGATCATCTCATCGGTGACGGCTCCAAAGGCGTCGGCCCAACGCCTCTCGGCTAGGGCCCTCTTAATCTCCTCGGCAGCCTCAATGGATATATCATGCCTCTCAAGTATCTGCGGTGGACTTCCAGCGACAATGAAGGCGACTACGGGGATAGCTGCCTTCCTCGCCTTCTTCTCCTTCTCAGCCACCGACAGAGATGTATAGGCGGCCACATCGATGTCGCTTAGACTTCGACCAGCTCTCTCTACACCCTCCTTCACATGCTTCATGGCCTCAGCGATGTCGTCAGGGTGGGAAGCATTTATCAGAACTCCATCGCCTAGGGAGCCAGCTAGCCTCAGCATTTTCGGCCCCTGAGCTCCGATGTATATAGGGATGGGCTGCTGAACCTTGAAGTTGAATCGGGCTCCACTTGTCGTCCGGAAAACCCTTCCCTCATAACCCCCCTTTTCACGGGCTACCATTCGTCGGATGATCTCGACTGCCTCTCTCACAGCCCTCAGCGGGGTCTTCATCTCAAGGCCCACCATCTCCAACGTCGTCCTGTCTCCAGCCCCTATGCCGCAGACGACTCTTCCAGGGGCGATCTCGTTTAGGGAAGCCACAGCTTGAGCCGTCATGACGGGGTGAACCAGGTAGGGGTTCGTCACCCCAGGCCCCAGCTTTATGCGATCAGTGTAGTTTGCTATGAGGGTGAGGGTGACATAGACGTTTCTATTGTTGAAGTGATCCGTGATCCAGACGTGGTCGTAGCCCAGCTTCTCAGCCTGGATAGTATAGAAGACCGTCCTCCAGTATAGGTCCATGGGGACGAACTCGATGCCGAACTTCATCCTAGCACCTCCCTCTTAACCTTCTCGAGGCCATACTCCTCGAGTAGGCCCCTAAGCCCCTCGGGATCCACAGTGGCGGCCCCCTTCAGCAGGAGCTCCAAGCCCTCATCGCCCTCCAGTAGTTTCTCAAGGCTCCATAGTTGGAGCAGCCTCTTCGCCTCTGAACTCGGCAACTTCGCGCCCTCTTTGGCCTCTAGCAGCAGGTCGATGAGCTTCGCCGCTAGCTCCCCTCGAATCTCTCTAGCTATCTCCCCCATAGCCTCCTCCGAGACCATATCAAAACTAGTGGAGGTGAAGGATACTTAACGATTCCCACACCAACATAGCCTCATCGCCTCAGCTCCCAACCAGCCTAAGCCTCTCCTCAGGGTTGAGAGTGAAACCGTCACTAGAGCATCTATCCGTCTAACTCCTCCGTGGATGCTATGTGAAGCTGTATGGGCGCCTCCCGGGCGTTATATATCTGGGCCTTAACCCTGTCCCGCTCCTCTGGGGAGATATCTTCCCCTTCAAGAGCTCCTTTTTAGATTCTCAGATTAGGTGGGCCTATCCCCTCAGCCGTTCGTTGACGATATCTAGAAGCTTCCTCGCTATCTCCCTCTTACTCGTCTTCGATATGTGGATGACCCTGCGATTGGGGTCGATGATGTAGACCTCATTGGTGTCATAGCCGAATCCCACGCCCTCCTTTGAGACATCGTTGGCGACGATGAGGTTCATTCCCACCTCCCTTAATCTCCTATAAGCTCTCTCTATGAGCTCTTCCTCAGAGACGTTATACTCTGCCTTAAAACCGACGAGATAGGTTTCCGGACTCGCCTTCCTAACTGCCTCAATGATCTTCGGCAGAGGCTTGAGCTTCAGGGTCCAGCTCTCCATCTTAGACGGCGTCTTCACCATCTTCCTCTCCCTCGGCCCATAATCCGCTGCGGCTGCTGCAAGTATCGCAACGTGATAATGTCTCTCCCTTAGGACCTCTACTGCCGCGTTGAGCATCTCCTCCGTCGACTCGACCCTTATGAGCTCTACACCTGATGGCGGCTGAGCTGTCCCTGGGCCGTAGATTAAGGTGACCTCAGCTCCTCGGCGGAGGGCTTCTTCCGCGATGGCGACGCCCATCTTCCCCGAGCTGGGGTTTGATATGAACCTGAAGGCATCGATGTATTCCCTCGTAGGCCCAGCTGTAACGAGGATTCTCAGCCCCTCTAGGTCTCTCTCGGCTGCGAGCCTCTTAATGACGGCATCGACGATCTCTCCTGTCTGAGGTATCTTGGCTTTACCCTCCTCCATCCTGGGCATCAACACCTCTATCCCTATAGACTCCAACTTCCTGATATTCTCCAGCACTATGGAGTGTCTATACATGGAACCATGCATCGCTGGGGCGATGATTATGGGTATCCCGCTGCCTATTGCTGTGGTCAGCACGGTTGTCACAGGGGTATCATCGATTCCGGCAGCCACCTTTCCTATGGTGTTCGCTGTGCAGGGCGCCACCAGGATGAGATCCGCCTTTTTGGGATGGTCTCCGGCGAGGGTGACATGCTCCACCTGACCCGTCAGCTCTGTGACTACGGGGTTTCCCGTGGCCCACTCCATGAGGTAGGGGTGTATGATCCTCTGAGCCATAGGCGTCATGACGGCGTAGACCTCGGCTCCCAGCCTCATCAGTTCCCTAGCGATCTCGGGGCTTTTCACCGCAGCGACGCTTCCGGTGATACAGAGGACTATGCGCCTGCCCTTTAGAGCGTCGCCCTTACTCCCTATGATGTCCTTCGATGTGTGCCAGGGGGTTGCCATCTTAGAAAACTTGGGGGATTTCACTTAAAGGTTGGGTTAGAGGGCGCTCACCCGCTCCTCCAGCTCTGAGAGCCGCTCCTCCAGCTCTTCAAGACGCTCCTCGAAGCCCTCTATCTTCTCTAGCAACACCTTCAGCTCCTCCTCTATGTCCCTCAGCTTCTCCTCGAGGCTCATGGCAACCCTCAAGCCGACTCTCCTAA
>CAZEET010000085.1:0-3666 GCA_964511325.1 uncultured Candidatus Bathyarchaeia archaeon
ATGCCTCAGGGAGGGGTACATCGATCTAGTGTCCTGCTTCGAGGTGTTAGAGCACCTGGAGAATCCCCATAGGGCCCTAGAGGGCATCTTCAGGGCGTTGTCGGATGGGGGAGTCCTCATAGCCACAGTCCCGGTGAGGAATCTCCAATATCAACAGGACATGGAATAAGATCGCGGAGACTCACCTCAACCTCTATAAATCGATCCTTCACCGAGAGGAGGCTGAGGAAGAAAGAGAAAGAAAATGAAAGATGGATAAATCAGTAGCGGAGCTCTCTCAGGTTAAGTTTACATAAGGAATAAAATTCATTAAATATGGTAACTAGGAATTAATAAAAAATCTATTAGTTACCTCCATAACCTATATTGGATGCGTTCCACCCCTCCGACGAGATGGCATATAGAAGGCCTCGATCTTCTTCATCAGTCTTCTATATACTCTGTCTTCTTCCATCAAAAAGAGGTTCTCATCATATGCTTATGATACTATGTTGATTAGTTCATGCATCACAAAGAACTCTCAGATATATACAGCAATTTGTTTCCGCCCCCGAAAATACGCTAAGTAAAAACACATTTCCCTTCACTATTTGAATCATCATTTCATATCTATGCTAAAATTTTGATTTTTCCGAACCCTGAAGAGCCATTTAGACAGGAGGTCATTTTCGCCCCCTGAAAGGTTTTCAGAGCCTCATTTTCGCCCCCGAATAGCATCGTCCAGCTTCCTCATCATCAGACGGAAGTGATGAGAGGCTGAGAGACCCTCGATATATGGATTCTCGGAGAGGACTAGGAGGGCGAAGCCATAGCTGAGAGGCTCGACGACGATCTTCAGGTCTCTCCCCACCCACTGCTTCACTAAGTCTCGATGCCTAGCCGGAATTGGAACATAGATTCGCTCATACTCGTAGAGAGCTTTACCAAAGTATCTCTTCCTATCTTTCTTAACATGAAGCTTCATCATCTGAGCGCCCAAATGAGAAGCCGTATAGATATTTCGGAGAGACATTCAGAGGAGAGAAATGTGAAACTGCCAAACCGAAGACGGAGCTTTAATTCATAAAATATAATCTAAATCTCCTAATGATTAGAGTAGAGACCTTTGAGCCAAAGGGGATATGAGACTGAATATAGGCTTTCTCTTCAGAGAGCAGCAGAAGCTGAGAGGCTATACCTAGAAAAATTAAGACGAAATCCAAGAGACCTAGAGGCCCTATACGGCCTGGGATGCGTCTACGCCATCACTGGCGACCTTAGGAGAGCGACGGAGATCTGGCTTCGATGCATCGAGACCAAGCCTAATTGGGGCGAGGTTCACATCTCCCTTGCCTGGGCCTACTATCGTCTGGGGGAGAAGGAGCGTGGCTTCAGACATGTGGAGGAGGCCCATCGACTCGGGGTTCGACTGGACTCCCATCGTCAAATAATGTCGAGGCTCCTGGAGATGGCTGAGAAACCCCTCCAGAGAGCCCTATTCGAGAGATACGCCGAGCTGAGAATACCCCTCATACCGTTGAGCAAGACGACGATCCTCGGCCTTGTTTTCATCCTCTCCTTCGCAATCTACGCCTACAGCCCCATCCTGGAGGGATTTCCAAAGGGAGGAGACACGCCTAACGCCCTCTCCATGATCAAATATCTGGAGAAATGGTGGCCTCACTTCCCTAGATGGAACACAGAGTGGGGCTGCGGATATCCCTTCTTGACCTTCTATCATCCATTAGGAATAGTTTCCACTTTCCTTCTCAGCAAATTCCTAAAAATTTCAATATTCATCACATACAAATTCATTATGCTTGTCTCCATAATATCCTCTTCTGTATCGCTATATTTATTATCTCTAATACTTTTAGAGGAAAATATAGCAGCCTTAATTTCGGCCATTCTTTATTTATCCACTCCTGGAAGTTTTAATAATTTAATTTACTTTGGTCTTTATTTAGAACATTTAGGATATCCTTTATTTTTAATCTTGATGTTTCTTTTAGATTTATACGTGAAAACCTGGAAAAAGAGATTTCTTGTCATATCCATCATATTATATACAGCTCTTCTATTAACTCATTTAACAGCTGCTTTCGAGACCCTCATTTTATTAACATATCTAATTTGGATACATATTAAAAACAGAGAATCATTTATTCGATTCTTAAAAACCTCAATTCTATTTTTCGGATTTAGTTTATCTCTTTCAGCCTTTTGGTATACACCTTTTCTTTCATTTGGAGCTTTTAAACAGTTTATGATCACATCCCCACAAACAAGCGGCCCCCTCAGTATCGAGCAACTTATTGGTATACCAGGTAGCGGCTATACTAGACTTGCACCTTGGACAGTTCTCCTTGCTATTATAGGTGGAATTATATCCTTAAAAAGAAAGATAAATAGATTTTTCCTTTTATGGTCCCTCGTATTCATATTCTATTTTGAAGCCATTAGGTTTCCAATATTTTATCCTTTTTATGTCAAGATTGCATCCCCATTTAGATTTCTTCCTTTAGCATCCATGTTTCTATCAATTTTAGGTGGCCATCTAGCATGGATTTTTAGATCGCATATCTCCATAAAAAGAAAATATATATTATTACCTATTATTTTTATGGCTTCGCTTCCTCTTACTCATATTCAGAGGATGGAAGTTTTAAACGCTCCTGATCATGAGGAAACTTATAAACTTGTAGGAATATTTTCCGAAGCTGTTAATGGAAGGATATCTTTCCCAGGCTACATGGGTCAGTTCCATCAAATGTTCAATTTGTTCTCTAATGAGTCTCAACTCTTTAATTATCAGCTTCAGTCAGCTCCCAATTTGGCCTGGATTGGGATGGCTGACGCTTATCTCTTCAAGGGCTTTGGAGGAGTGGAAGAGGCAATTGCTGTCTCCAGATGGTATGGCTTAGAGTATCTCTTCATAGATGAGGGATCAGATTTAGCCTGGACCTTAGACAGCAGTCATTTCGAGGAGAGGTGGAGTGGATATGGTTATAAGCTTTTAAAGATTATCCCCTTAGCCCCATTCGCATCTCTTGGTGATAGACGTAAGATTCTCGTAGTCGGAGATAGGTATGCCTACGAGAACATATTCTGGACACTGATTCACACGAATTTCGATTCTGAGATGAATGCTTTAGTTTGGATGAATGAGAGAGTTGATAAGCTGGATGTTGAGAAGCTGAGGAATTTTGACATCATCATCCTCTATGGTTACAGCTATAAAAATAGAGATAAGATGATGCAAATCCTCCAACAGTATCTCATGGAGGGTGGAAGCCTATTAATTGAAACGGGCTACTCGCCTGACTCAGAAGCCTCTGATCTAACGGCGCCCTTCCCGATTATGAGTACAAGGACTGGAGACTTCGGCTTCACCTGGATATTCACCTATAACAATTCTGATATTCTCCAAGATGTTGACTTCACCGCCTTCTCGCCTCCCAGATATGGTGATGCTCCATGGGGGGTTTCCTATTCCTTCAATCTCACACTTCAACCCTGGGCTGAGACTCTTGTCTGGCTCAACGGTCAACCCATCATCGTTACGGGAGAATACGGCAGAGGCCGAGTCGTCTGGTGCGGGTTAAACCTCCCTTATCACGCAAAATCCTATAGGAATAAGGAGGAGGCTAAGCTGCTTTTACGTCTATTAAACTGGCTTAGTCCACC
>CAZEET010000086.1:0-3619 GCA_964511325.1 uncultured Candidatus Bathyarchaeia archaeon
TCTTCTGCCCCTCCATGAGGACGCTTCCGTTGACGTAGATGCCCCTCGGCCATAGGTCTCTGGGGAAGATGGCTGTGTGGTTGAAGATCATGAAGGTTAGGTGATTCGATATGAGGTCTCGACCTGAATGCCTCGCATCAAGCGGATAGAAGTATAGGAACTCCTCACGCATCTTCTCCAGCTCCTCTAGGGGGATGCCAGTCTTCTCTGAAACCCTCATCGCCGAGCCTTCGCCGAGGAAGATGTAGTCCCAGAACTCTACGTCGAGGGTCTCGGGGTCTGGTTGAAGCCGTTTCAGATGCCTCACAACGGTGTAGTAGGCCATGTAGATGGTGGAGTCGGATAGGGCTTCGATGATCCAGTCCGGAGCCCAGGGGAGCCTTGTCCCCATGCCCACCTTCCTGGCGCAGGCCTTCGCCTTCAACCAGTCAATGACGTTCTCGAACTCCTGCCGGAACTCCCTTGGGATGATGGTCATCTCATCGAGGTTCTCGTGAGCCAGCTTCTTCCAATCTGGATCTCCATAGTTGATGAACCACTGATTCTCAAAGATCTTGACCACCACCTCCGTTCCGCAGCGGCAGTAAACCGGCTTAACGAGCTCATAGATGGTGGCGGCCTTTCCCTCTGCTATTAGATCCTTCTTCACGGCCTCCCTGGCGGCTTCGACTCTCATGCCTGCATAGGTTCCGGTGTTTCCCTTCATCAATCCGTTGCGGAACTCCTCTCCATAGACCTCTCTCGTAGCCTCCTCTAGCCTTGGATCATCCTGACTCTCTATGCCCATACGCTCGACGACCTCAGCAGCTGGCCACTCGCCATAGCTTGGAACCTCTATGATGCCTATCGGCTTCAGTGGTCTTACATCGCCGGGTCTCAGCCCCCTCTTCCTTAGAGCTGTATTAGAGAGGCCCTGCAGCGCCTTTAGGGCTATATAGTCGTAGGGGGCGTGAGCGGGCACGGACATGACGACGCCCGTCGCATGGTTTGGGTCGACGAACTCGGCTGGCAGTATTGGGATCTCGCTCCCCGTAGCCGGGTTCATAACTCTGTCACCGACGAGTTCAACGCCCTTCAATCGTTCCAACACCTCGACGCTGTGGCCTAGGAAGACGAGTTTCTCTGCTGCACGTTCACTGATGATCCAAGTTTCATCGTCTACCTTGGCCTTTACGTAAACCGCGTCGGGGTTGACCCAGATGTTGGTGACTCCGAAGACCGTCTCGGGTCTGAGGGTCGCCGTGGGATAGGTGAGGTCTCCAGCCCTGAACTTTATGGCTGTGAACTCCTGTATCTCGGGCTCCACGTCGCCGATGGTGTCATGCTGCCCAACGGGGTTTCCACAGTGGGGGCACCAGCCTACCGGGTGGCTTCCCTGGGTGATGTAGCCCCGTTGACGTAGCTTCTCAAACTGCCATTCGATGAACTTGCTGTAGTAGGGGTCGATGGTGGTGAACTCCCGTCGCCAGTCTATGCTGTATCCCATCCGCTTCATGCCCTGTTTTATCTCCTCGGTGAAGTATCGAGCCATACCTATGGGTGTCTCCAGCTCCTTCAGCCGCTCTCGGGGTATGTGGTATATCTCGGTGAAGGTTCCTATGAGGTCTTCATCCTCCTCCTTTAGGCGCTCGACCATCGCTATAATGGGCGTCCCGGTATAATGCCAGGCCATGGGCAGCAGAACATTATAGCCTTGCATCCGTCGATACCTTGCATGGACATCGGCGAGAGTGTAGGTTCTTCCATGCCCTATATGCTGAGGCGAGTTTGGATAGGGGTAGGCGACGGTGATGTAGAACTTCGGCCTCCCAGGGTCTGGGTCCGCCTCGAAGAGGCGGGCCTCCTCCCACCTCCTCTGCCACTTCTCCTCTATGGCAGCCCAATCGACCATGACAAATCCCTTCTCCTAACTGGAGACAGGTATAAGGAGTCTTCGGGGTGGATTAAAGGTTATGCGTAAACAACCCTACCCATATGAGTCTTCATAAAATGATTCGTATAGCTGTTAATTTGTCTCTGAGGCTGGATGAGAAGCTATATCTTCACGAGGAGGGAGCGGGAGCGATTGGTTAGGTGGCTGGAGGAAGGCTATGAGGATGACACCACTAGAATGATCTTCGTGGAGATCAGGAGGAATATGCCCCGGCTCTTCGGAGATCTCACCCTTATGCTGAAGGTGATGAGGGAGCTGATGCGCAGAGACCGCTGGGATCGACGTATGAGGCTGCCGAGGAAGCATGAGGAGAGATTAAAGGCCCTGAGGGCGTGGATGGAATTGTTATAAGTGGCCACCACTTATAGCGGATTCCCCTCGATTTACGGGTTTAACCTAATTGGCTTCGGAGGGCCTCCCTTATGGCCTCTTTGGCTTCCTCCAGCTTTGAGGGGTCTCCACCCCCTCCCTGGGCGAAGTGGGGTTTGCCTCCGCCCCCGCCTCCTATGACTTGAGCTAGAGCCCTGGCTAGCTTCCCGGCGTGGACTCCCCTCTCAACGGCTCTGTCTCCAGCCTTTACGATGAATCTCCCATCGATCTCTGAGAGGAGGATGGCGACGACGCTGGGGTCTCGCTCCGCGAGGGCGTTTCCCACCTCTATGAGGTAGTCTAGCGGGGTTCTCTCGGACTTCATGATGAGCTTCACATCCTCTATCTCCTCGGCCTCCCTCAGCAACCTCTCAGCCCTCGCCGTCGAGGCCTCCCTCATAAGGGCGTTCAGCTCCCTCCTCAGCCTCCTAACATTCTCCAGGGTGTTGGCTACGGCCTCTGGGAGCTTCTCCATCGGCGCTCCGAGAATCTCGGAGGCCTTCAGCAGGAGCTCCTCCCGGTGTTGTATCTCCTTCAATCCGTAGGGGCCGACAGAGTAGATGAGGCGCTCCACGCCGTCTTGGACTCGTTCTGTGGCGACGATCTTTATGATGCCCACCTCATGGGTGTTCTTCACATGAGTTCCGGCGCAGGCCTCCACGTCCCAGTCCTCTATCTCGACGACTCTTATCTCGCCGCCTGGGACGGCTCCGCCCTGGTAGAGCCTGAAGCCGTATCGTTCCTCAGCCTCATTTCGGGGCATCCATTGGCATCTGACGGGCCTCGCCTCCCAGATGACCTGGTTTGCGAGGCGCTCTATCTCCTCGATCTCGCTGCGGGTCAGCCTCCTGTAGTGGCTGACATCCAATCTGCTGTGTTCAACTCCCTTCTGTGTTCCAGATTGCCAGGCGTGGAGGCCTAGAACCCTCCTCGCCGCTCCGATGAGGATATGCGTAGCGGTGTGGCTTCGCATTAGGGCGTAGCGTCGATCCCAGTCGATGACGCCCTTGATCTCGTCTCCAGGCCTTAGAGGGTTGACCCCCTCAACCCTGTGAACTATCACCCCCTCCACCATCTCGGTGTCCACGACTCTCAGCTTCACGTCATCCTTGATCAGCCATCCAGTGTCTCCCGGCTGGCCTCCGCCCTCAGGGTAGAAGGCCGTCTGGTCGAGGACGACGTACTCCCCGTTGAGGACGGCTAGAACCTCAGCCTTGAACTCCTTCAGGTAGGCATCCTCGTAGTATAGAGCCCTGGTCTTCGGAAGCCCCCTCACATCGATGTGGGGTTTCTCCTCCACCAACTCGGCTGCAGCCT
>CAZEET010000087.1:0-3577 GCA_964511325.1 uncultured Candidatus Bathyarchaeia archaeon
ATGCCCTGTATGTCATCCCTTATCTGATAGGCGACGCCGAAGCATCTACCGAAGCTGGCTAACCGCTCCACCTCCGCATCGTCTCCCCCGCCGATGAGGGCTCCAAGGGCTGCTGAGGCCTCGAAGAGGCTTCCACTCTTAAGATACGCGATCTCGAGATATTCCCCCTCGGATAGGATTCTCCTCCTATAGTGGGTTTGAAGAGCTACTCCCTGAACCATCTTTGAGGAGGTCTCGGAGAGCCATTCGACGATTCTGGGGTCCCCTGTCTCCGCGGCGTATTTGAGTCCGAGGCTGAGGAGTATATCTCCTGCGAGTATGCCCCTCTTCACTCCGTATGCTATATGGACTGAGGGCTTCCCCCTTCGGGTTTCATCCTCGTCGATGATGTCGTCGTGGATGAGGGTTCCATTATGGATGAGCTCCAATGCGAGGGAGGGTTTTATGGCCTTTTCACGTTCGCCGCCTACAAGCTCGGCTGAGAGGAGACAGATGAGGGGTCTCAGCCTCTTACCGCCGGTTTCAAGCATGTATCTCACAGGCGCCTCCATCAGGGGGTGAAGCGAGGTGAGGTCGAGATGCTCTAAGGTCACATCGATATATTCCCTGAGATTTCTCAGCCTCTCCTCGATCAACGCTTCTGACATCGAGGTCTACCGACCTTCTCCTACTTAACCCTCCGCTAACTATTTTAACCTTAACTTAATTAGGTGTCTGATGCCGCGGCTTAAGGTCTGGCTGCTGGAGACCAGACCTAACTTCCTATTGCTGACGCCCATCACCTACTCCGTGGGCCTAGCCTCGGCGTTGATCCAGGGCTACTCTAATCCCCTCAACGCCCTCCTAGGGCTGCTGGGGGCGCTTCTGGCCCATATAAGTGTCAACGTCCTCAACGATTACCATGACTATAAGAGCGGCCTTGACCTCAGAACTAGGAGAACCCCCTTCAGTGGGGGAAGCGGCATCCTCCCAGAGGGGCTTCTAAACCCCGAGAAGGTCTATCTACTTGGCCTCTCAACCCTCTTCCTAGGCCTTCTCATCGGCGTCTACTTTCTCCTCACCCTCGGATTAGGCCTCCTCTTAATTCTCATGCCTGCAGCTCTCAGCGTCTACCTCTATACGACGCATCTAAGCCGCTGGTATGTCGGCGAGTTCTTCGCAGGCCTCAACTTCGGCCCATTGATGGTTCTGGGGGCCTACTACCTACAGGCTGGACACCTGGACTGGGCGCCTCTCATCGCTGGGGTCATTCCAGGCATATTGGTTGGCACCCTCCTCTTCCTCAACGAGTTTCCAGATGTGGAGGCGGATCTAAGCGTCGGCCGCAGAAACTTCGTCATCCTCCTCGGCAGGCGTAGAGCCTCAAGGGTCTACGCCCTTCTAATCACCTCCGTCTATCTCTACATCATCTTCGCCATCCTGTTAGGCTTAATCCCCGAGACCTGTATACTATCCCTCATCACGGCTCCAATCGCCTATAGGGCCATCAGGGGGGCTTTAAGCAACTATGATGATGTGGAGGCCCTCATACCCGCTATGGCCTCCAACGTCCTCGTCGTCCTATCAACCTCAGCCCTGACGGCTCTGGGCTTAGCCCTCGCGTTGCTCCTCTGATCGCTCAGCCACCGCAATTATGATGGCTCCCAGGGCTAACTCCTCCATCTCGGCGTCTCCCAGGAGCTCCTCCAATAGTCTAAGCATCTCATCGTTTCTGGGCAGCATCCTATAGGTCTCATAGAGCATCCTCCATGGATTCCTCAGACCCCTGCGAGCTGCGAGGGCCGCGATGAGGGGGACAACTATGCGGAGGTGGAGCGCCAGCAGCCTCTCCATCAGGGGGTTTCCAGGCCTCCCCAGGTCGATGAGGAGGAGTCTCCCCCTCGACTTCAGGATACGCCTAACCTCCTTTAGGGCCCCCACCCTATCCGTCGAGTCTCTCAGGGCGTAGGCGGCTACAACGAGGCTGAGGGTTGACTCCCTCAAAGGGAGGGCCTCGAAGACGCCTCTAAGCAGATGAGCATTCAACTCCCTCAGCCGCTCTCGGGCCTCTATAAGCATCCTGGGAGAGTAGTCTAGACAGAGGAGGGGGGCCTCAAACCGCTCCGCCAGTAGCCTAGCATAGTTTCCCGGCCCCGATCCCAGCTCTAGGGCTATGTCCACGTTGGAGTCTATGAGTCGTAGGCCTCTCCTCCTAGCTCTTTCATCTTGCCAGAGGGAGATGAGGTGGTTCACACGCTCATAGCGTCCTATGGTCTCCTCTAATGCCTCCTCAACCCTCCTCCACAGCCTCGGCGGCAGCCCCCTCAAGCTCTATTCTCAGCCCTCTCATGGATTGATAAACTTGCTGAGCCGTCGACCGTGCTAACTTTTATCTGGGAGGCGGTGGGGTTAATGGTGATGTCGAGGGAGGGCCTGAGCTTCCTAGACGATGAGAAGCCGAGGATCGTGATGTTCTGTGGCAAGGGGGGCGTCGGAAAGACGACGGCCGCCTCAGCGACAGCCTTCCACTTCGCTAGGAGGGGTATGAAGACGCTGCTGATCTCCACAGACCCCACACCCTCGCTCTCCGATATCCTGGAGCGAGATGTCTCCGGAAACATCACCCCCATAGAGGAGGTGCCTGGCCTCGAAGCCGTGGAGCTGGACTATGAGACGGTCATCGATATGTGGAAGGAGCGCTTCGGACGGGAGGTCTACGAGGTTGTCTCATCGTTTCTACCGGTCGACGAGGAGATCATCGAATATGTTGCGGGGGCGCCAGGCATAGATGAGGAGTTCGCCCTCAGCTACGTCTACGATCTCTACCGAAGCGGTCGCTACGACCTTATAGTCTGGGACACAGCCCCAGCTGGGGGAACCCTCTCACTGATTAAGCTTCAGGAGAAGTTCTATAGGCATCTAGGGGACGCCGCGAGGCTTTATGTCAGGGTGAAGAAGGCTCTCGACATCCTCGTTAAGGGCCGTGAGCGTCGAGACCCCCTGGGCATCATAGAGGAGTGGAGGAGGCTCGCTGAGAATGTCTTATCCATGCTGCGGGATGAGAGGACTAAGGCGTTTCTGGTGACAATACCTGAAGCTCTAGGCGTCAACCAGACCCGTAGGGTGAAGAGGGAGCTGGATGAGTATGGAATAAAGGTGTCAGGCGTCATCGTCAACTACCTAGTCCCAGAGGAGGAGGCTGAGCGATCAGAGTTCAACCGTAAACGTAGAGAGATGCAGCTCCGTTACCTTAAGGAGATAGAGTCCCTCTTCAGCGATGAGCTGAGGATCATTGTCCTGCATCTCCTCCCCTTCGAGGTTAAGGGTCTAGAGGCCATAGGGGAGGTGGAGAAGCGTCTCTTTCCCTCATAGACGTCGGGCCAGGCCTAGTAGATGCTTGAGGACTCCCTTAAGCCTTATTCCCGCCCTCTCCGTCACCCGTAGCTCACGTTTACCCTCCCAAGTCCACCTCCTCGCCCTCTCCACCTCCTCTCGAAGCTCCTCATAGCGTCTAGCCCTTTCCTCAGGGTCGGAGACCCTGGCGTTTATCTCATCGATCCTATGCATCACCCACCTGGCCAGCTTCAACCCCTCTTCA
>CAZEET010000088.1:0-3546 GCA_964511325.1 uncultured Candidatus Bathyarchaeia archaeon
AACGGGATGCGGGGGGTGGGATTCGAACCCACGCAGGCCTGAGCCAGCAGGTCCTGAGCCTGCCCCCTTTGGCCACTCGGGAACCCCCGCCCTGATCAGTGATGTAAAGCCTCAATATGTTTCTTATACTCCTCGGCAGTCATTAGTTTCTTCAGGTCCTCATCGAGATTCTTAGGCTTCAACTTCGCTATCCATCCCTCGCCGTAGGGATCCTCATTTAGCAACTCCGGGCTGTCTAGGAGCCCCTCATTCACCTCAATTATGGTTCCGGAGATCGGTGAGTAGACATCACTAACGGCCTTAACGGATTCCACAGTCCCTATTGTATCCATTCGCTCAACTTCCTTTTCCACCTCGGGGAGCTCGACGTAGACGATCTCGTGAAGCTGCTTCTGGGCGTAGTCTGTGATCCCCATGAGGACGTTGCCGTCGTCTAGAACCTTCAGCCACTCATGCTCCTCGGTGTAGTAGAGGCCCTCTGGAACCTCATACTCCTCGCTCACGCCTCAACCCTCCTCCAACCATATTTGGTTTCATCATAGAAGGGATGGAATTTAACTATCTTTCCCCTCGCCAGTCGCCCCCTGATATTTATCCTCACCGGCGTCCCGATCTTCCGATACTCCCTTGGGACATAGCCCATCGCTATTCCGACGTTGAGGGTGGGGCTATAGCCCCCGCTAGTGACTACGCCTATCTTCTCCTTCCCCTCCCCATCCCATATCTCATAGCCCTTCCTCGGGATTCCACGCTCCTCCATCATTATGCCGACTCTAAGCCGCTTAACCCCCTCCTCCCTGATGCGGAGCAGGGCTTCCCTGCCTATGAAGCCCTGCGGCTTCTTGAACTTCACAACCCATCGAAGCCGCGCCTCGAGGGGGTTGATATTCTCGTCGATGTCGTTGCCGTATAGGCAGAGGCCGGCCTCCAATCTTAGGCTGTCCCTCGCCCCGAGGCCGCAGGGCTTTATACCAAACTCCTCCCCCGCCTCCAGGAGGGCGTTCCAAACCTGTAGAGCCTTCTCAGGCCTCTCAGGGGTGGCGTCGAAGATGAAGACTTCGAAGCCATCCTCACCCGTGTAGCCGGTTCTAGCAGCCATAGCCTCAACGCCGCTGAGCCGTGTCTCCACGATTTGGAAGCGATCGACATCGCTGAGGGGTCTTGAGCTGATCTTCTCCAGCGTCCTCAACGCCTTGGGGCCCTGAACCGCGATCATGGCGATCTCATCGGAGACGTCGTGGAGCTCCACGTCGAAGCCCTCTGAATGCCTCATGAACCAGTTGAAGTCCTTCTCCCTGTTCGACGCGTTATAGACGACGAAGAAGCGTTCAGGCGTCAATTTATAGATGATGAGGTCGTCGACGATTCCTCCACGCTCGTTACACATCACGGTGTATAGGCCTCTCCCTGGTTCCAGGGCTGAGACGTCGTTGGTGACTATGTAGTTTAGAAATCTCTCGGCGTCCGGCCCCTCAGCTCGCATTCGACCCATGTGGCTGGTGTCGAAGATGCCGACGGCGTTCCTGACGGCGTTGTGCTCTGGGATGATGCCCTCAAACCAGACCGGCATCTCGAAGCCAGCGAACTCTATGAGCCTCCCATGCTCCTTGTGATAATTATAGAGTTGGGTTCTCTTTAGGCTCATGGCCTCACCATTTAATCGATCTTCTTCTAGAAGATTAAAACGGTTCTCACCCCCTGTAAGGGGTGATCTTCACCCTATCTGGGGAGAAGGAGAGCTCTTTACCACATTTAGGGCATCGTCCATTATATTTTCGAACTATATCCTGCGGAGGCTTTAGGACATCACCCTTATAGAGGACATAGCCGCATCGAGAGCAGACTATCTCCTGTGGCATGGGGATCCTCCACCCATATCTCAGCGGGAGATTAAAGCTTATCTCCTCTAAGGAGAAAGTGTAGCGGATGAAGAGACTGAGGAGAAAAGCTCCGAGATTTAGGTATAAGGGCCTTAGGATCCCACCTCTCGCTATAGCTATAACCATCACCCTCTTTGCATCCTTCATCCTTGGAGGAGGAATCTATGATATCGTTGATAACCCTCCATCCATTATCCCTGGGCCGAGGGGATGGATCGCCATACATCCCTACATGAGTGAACAGACCTTAAATGAGAGTATTCTCGCAATGCTCTTCTACTTCCTCTCCTTCATAGGCCTCTACCTAGGCTATCAGGCCAGCAGGATATCCTACGACCGCCGCAGAGCTGCAACCTACCTATTCCTAGGCCTAGGCTTGGTTCTCTTATCCATCTCGGGCTTCTATTACCTCTACTTCCTAAAGCGCAGCATTCTATAGGGATACCATTGAGACTGCATCCAACGTTTTGAATCTAGATTTCCAGGGAGAAAACGTTTAGAGAGTTGAGTCAAGAGAGTTTAGGGGTGAAAAGGGGTGACGGAGAAGAAGAGAATCGGCTTCATAGGGCTGGGCCTCATGGGGAGCAGGATGGCGATGAACATTCTCAAAGCGGGCTTCCCTCTAACCGTCTGGAATAGAACTAGGGAAAAGATGAGGCCCCTACTCGAGGCTGGGGCTGAGGGAGCCAGCTCCCCGAAGGAGGTGGCTGAGCGAAGCGACATCATCATAAACATCGTCACAGACTCCCCAGATGTGGAGGAAGTTCTCCTAGGACCTCAGGGGGTCATACACGGCGCCAGGCCTGGGCTCATCGTCATCGATATGAGCACCATCTCCCCCATCGTCACGCGAAGAATCGCGGAGAAGCTGGCTGAGAAGGGGATTAGGATGCTGGATGCCCCCGTCAGCGGAGGCATCATAGGAGCCGAGAAGGGAACCCTAAGCATCATGGTTGGAGGCGACTATGAAACCTTCAAGGAGTGTCTCCCAATCTTCGAGGCTATGGGGAAGACCATCACTTACTGTGGGAACCATGGGATGGGGCAGATGGTGAAGGCTGTAAACCAGATACTGGTTTCGATGACAATGCTCGCGGTGGCCGAGGCCCTCATGTTCGCCTCCAAAGCCGGACTAGACCTAGAGACGACGCTGAAGGCCGTCTCAGGTGGGGCAGCGGGAAGCTGGCAGCTCACAAATAATGGGGCCAGGCTGCTGAGAGGCGACCTGGAGCCAGGCTTCAAGGTTGAACACCTGTTGAAGGATCTCAGGATCATCATGGAGGTGGCCAGGGAGATCAACATGCCCCTCCCAGGGACGGCTCTAGCCTACCAGTTATATAGAAGCTTGATGGCTGAGGGTTTAGGGGAGAAGGGGACTCAGGCGGTGATCAAGGTCTACGAAAAACTCGCCGGAGCCCCCCTCCTAAGAGGTGAAGAATGAGATGGGTATGAGGGAGCGATTCAGGGGGAGAGACTTCCTGACGCTGATGGACTATACGCCAAGGGAGATCGAGTATATCCTCGACGTCTCAGCGGAGTTTAAGAGGATGTGGATGCGCCGAGAGCCCCATGAATATCTCAGGGGCAGAACGATAGCGATGATCTTCGAGAAGCATAGCACCAGAACCCGCTTCAGCTTCCAAGCCGCCATCGCCCATCTGGGAGC
>CAZEET010000089.1:0-3493 GCA_964511325.1 uncultured Candidatus Bathyarchaeia archaeon
AGCTGGGGGAGTTCCCCACACCGGTGGAGCATCTAAAACGCTTCGGGGAGGCCGTAGGCCTCGAGAGGCTCTACATCAAGAGGGATGATAGGAGCTCCAAGCTCTACGGTGGGAATAAGGTGAGGAAGCTGGAGTTCATACTCGCCGACGCCAAGAGGAGGGGGCGTAAGACGCTTATAACTGCCGGAGCCGTCGGCTCAAATCAGGTTTTGGCCACCGGAATCTATGGGCGGCAGCTCGGCTTCAGGGTTATAGGCATCGTTATGGATCAGCCCAACGCCGAGTATGTCCGCCGAAATCTGCTACTTGATCACCACTTCGGCGTTGAGCTTCATCACACACATTCGATGACTGGAGCCTACATCAAATTCTTCGGCATCTACCTCAAGGAACTCCTCCTGGGCCATAAGCCCTATCTTGTTCCGCCTGGGGCGAGCAGCCCCCTGGGAAACGTCGGCTATGTGAACGCCGCCTTCGAGCTTCGAAGCCAGATCGAGGAGGGATTGCTGCCGGAGCCTGACTACATCATCGTCGCAGCTGGCAGCCTTGGAACGGCTGCGGGACTATACCTTGGATGCCGATTGGCGGGGCTGAAGACGAGGGTGCTGGCGATACAGGTGGCTATGCCATCCGTCACAAACCTCAAGAAGTATGCGGAGCTGGTGAATGAGACCGCGCGATTCATGCGTCGATACGATGAATCCATACCTGAGATGAGGGTCTCGGAGGATGATCTCATCCTGATAACCGATTATCTCGGCGAGGGCTACGCCTACTTCACTGAGGAGGGAGTGAGGACTGTGGAGTTGATGCGGGAGTTGGAGGGCATACAACTCGAACACACCTACACGGGTAAAGCCTTAGGCGGAGGCGTCGACTGGTTGAAGAGGCATGGGCTAAGCGATAAGGTGGCCCTCTTCTGGAACACCTACAACTCCATAGACCTCACCCATCTAATCGAGGGGGCTGACTACCATGAATTGCCGAGGTCTCTGCATCGATACTTCGAGGAGCCGACTCAGGAGGAGCTGTGGAAGAAGGCTTAGGCCTCCTTCCTGCTGAAGAGGTAGGTTCCAAGGCCCAGCATGAGGAGGGTGAAGACGGTGAGAACCCCTATGCTCAGAGCTATGTTGATTTTATTCACCCCTATGAGGAGGGTTCTGAGGGCGTCGACGCCATAGGTGAGGGGATTTAGGAAGATTATCATCCTCAGCCATGGAGGAGACTGATCCAGGGGCCATAGGGCGCCGCTTAGGAACCACATGGGCATAGTTGTGAAGCGCCCGATCCTTTGAAAGCTGGCCGCTCGCTCCAACCCCGAGGCCAAGGCGAGACCCAAGGCCATGAAGGCCATCGACAGCAAAGCCATCACTCCGAGAGAAGCTGCGAGGCCGAGGGGGCTGTTATACCTCACCCCCAATAGGAGGGAGAGACCTAGAACTATGAGGCCCTGAATGAAGGCCGTTGTGGCTCCGCCCAAAACCTTGCCGGTCACTATTGCGCCTCTGGAGATGGGGGCGACGAGAATCTCCTTGAGGAAGCCGAACTCCAGGTCGTAGAGAACCGAGACGCCTCCGAAGAAGGCTGTGAAGAGGATGTTCTGAGCTATGACCCCTGGGGCGAGGAAGGTGAGATATGAGACCCCTGATAGTCCAAGCCTCACAGAGCGTCCCATCCCAACGCCGAAGATGAAGAGCCAGAAGAGGGGTTGCATCATCGATGAGAGGAGGCCAGCTCGATCCCTCCTCCACCTCAACATCTCCCTCAGCCAGATGGTGTATATGGCCTTCAACTCCCCCATCTGGTTCACCTCCCCCTCCTCATCATACGCATCCTCCACATCATCATCGGCTCCGGAGCCTGAGATCGAATACGTTCGCCGGTGAAGTAGAGGAAGACGTCATCGAGACTCGGCTTCCTAAGGCTGACGGAGTTCACGGATATTCCGATCTCCTCAGCAAGCCTCAATAGGAGGGGTATGAGGACCTCCCCATCCCTCTCCATCAGGGTGATCTGCCCCCTCAAAATCTGGATGTTCCTGGCGAGGCCTCTCCGACGGATGGCCTCCACCAGCCTCTTGGCCCCTGAGCCGACCTCCAGGGTCAATACGTCGCCTCCGACGATACTCTTCAGCCTCTTAGGGGTGTCCAGGGCGACGATACGCCCCTTATCTATGATGGCCACCCTATCGCAGAGCTGGTCGGCCTCCTCCATGTAGTGCGTCGTAAGGATTATAGTCATTCCCTCCTCCTCGTTGATCCTTGATATGTAGCTCCAGACATGCCTCCTACTCTGGGGGTCTAAGCCCAGCGTCGGCTCGTCTAGGAAGAGAACCTTCGGATGATGTAATAGGCTCCTGGCGATCTCCAACCTCCTCCTCATACCCCCAGAGTAGGTTCTCACGAGTCTATCGGCCCAATCCTGGAGCTCAACGAGCTGTAGGAGCTCCTCTATGCGGTTCTTCATCTCTCCCTTAGGGACGTCGTAGAGCCTAGCATGGAACTCCATGTTCTCTCGGCCCGTCAGCTCCAGGTCGAGGGAGGGCTCCTGGAAGACTATTCCGATGACCCTTCTCACCTCGTGCGGCTCCCTCTGGATGTCGTGGCCATAGACCTCAGCCGTCCCCTCAGAGGGCCTTAGAAGGGTCGTCAACATCTTTATGGTGGTGGTTTTCCCAGCCCCATTAGGGCCTAGGAGGCCGAATATCTCCCCTTCCTCCACCTCGAAGCTGATGTGATCGACGGCGAGGAGATCGCCATAGAACTTGGTCAGCCCTGAAACCCTGATGGCTAATTCCATCACTCATCACCCCCAAATCTACGGTGATAGAAGGAGAGGAGCTCCTCGATGATGGGTTGACGCTCAGCTAAGGCTTCCAGCCCAGACCTCAAGAACTCTAATCCCCGACGGGTTACCTGATAGACCCTCCTAGGACGCCCTGATTTAGGCCTATCCCAACTCGACTTCAGGAGGCCCCTCCGCTCCATCCTCCTGAGGATAGTGTAGAGGGTTCCCGCCTCCACACTCCCAGACGGGGCGTAGCCCCTCTTCTCCAGGGCCTCCATGAGGGCGTAGCCATGCATCGGTTTCTCAGAGAGGATGCGTAGGAGCAACAGTGACAGCCAACACCTACCGGCGTGGCAGCCTCCCTTGAATCCATGCCGCATATATGTAACCTAGTTATGCATAACAGAGTTACATATAAAGCTGATGTCGAAACCTAAATCTACTTCTTCAGGGGATATTGGTGCGGCGATGGGGCGAAGATATATCTTCTGCCCGAGATGTGGAGCTAAGAATGAGGTGGGGGACAACTTCTGCGCCATGTGTGGAGCTTCTCTGAAGGGTGTGGCGAATGGGGTTTTAGCGGCTCACCCTCCCCAATCTAAGCCAACCCCAACGCTTCTCCCAAATGTCCAGCAGACTCTTAGCCCAGCCCTGCTGATCTACCTCTTCCGCGGCCACTACTTCAAGAGGGGGATGACGCAGGAGG
>CAZEET010000090.1:0-3450 GCA_964511325.1 uncultured Candidatus Bathyarchaeia archaeon
TCTTAGAGGGGGAGAACGCGGTGACCATGGCCGTCTTCACCATGTCCGAGGAAGATGTGAAAAACGCCATGAAAAGCCCCCTAGGCATGTTCTGCACCGATGGAATCCTACTTGGAAAACCCCATCCAAGGGCCTATGGGAGCTTTCCCAGGGTTCTGGGTCGCTATGTGAGAGAGCTTGGAGTTATCACCTTGGAGGAGGCTGTCAGGAAGATGACCTCAGCTCCAGCTAGACGCCTAGGCCTATGGGATAGAGGCATCCTACGCCCCGGATTCAAGGCGGATATGGTGATCCTCGACCCGGAGCGCATCATAGATAAGGCCACATACGACGATCCAAAGCGATATTCGGAGGGAATCGAATACGTGATCGTCAACGGCGTCCTAGCGGTTGAAGACGGCGAGCCAACGGGAGCCAGGGCGGGTAGGGTTCTCAGACGGTCTATGATGCCTCGATGAAGTTGAGATATCATCTCTCCCTTAAACCCACACCCAGGAGGAGGAGAAGTAATCTATTCTCTACATCCTCCGGCAGGGATCGATCCAGGCTGAGGATTAGGGGAACCTCCACCTCATGTAGGGAGCCGTGGGAGAATAGCTTGACATCGCGATAGATCGACCGTGGATTCCACCCCAGCGTGTAATCCTCTTTGGCCAGCAGCATCAGATCTCCGATGCGGTCTCTGGGAAGCCTGAACCTCTCAGCGGCCTCATCTCCCGTGAACGCCGCTTCGACGCCTTCAGCCTCGGAGAGGATATTCTTAGCCCTCTCGATGTCGTCTTCAAGGTAGAGGTAGACTGAGCCTCCGAGATTCATGTGATGGACGTAATGCTCATCCCTTATCGCTGCCGTTAAGTGGGCCTCTATACCATGTTCAGCCAGCAGCTTAACGGGGTCGAGATTCACCCTCTTTGCCTCCATGCCGTGATCGGCTGTTAAGCCCAGCTTGATGTCGAAACTCCATAGAGCTTCCAGTTCCTCGTCGATGTCGCTGAGATATTCCTGCATCTCGGCGTCTCTCGGACCGTGTTTATGCGGCATGTAATCCGTCGTTGAGGTGTAGACTAGATCCCATGAGTGATGCTCTAGCTCCCATCGGAGGGCCTTCAACAGCCATAGATCCGCCTCAGGCGTATAGATGGAGGGCGGCGAACCCAGGGCTTTGACGACCTCATCACTGGGATTCTCCACCGAATAGGAGCGAGTCACCCCTCTGGCCAGAAGCCTACGAAGCTTATCCTTCACCGTCAACAGCAGCGTTCTTAGGCCTCTCCTCGACGCCTCCTCCAGCAGGGTTGGACATCTTAGGAAGCGGTGATCATCCATGTAGATTTCCCTCCCTGTGACTCTGTCGTAGTAAGTGTTCCCCGAGATCCCATGCCTCTCCGGGTATGAGGCTGTGAGTATCGAGGCGTGGTTTAGGTTAGTGACTGTTGGAACCATCGCCTTGGCCGTTGTGGAGGAGCCGCCTCTCATGAGGGCGTCGATGAAGGGCGTGTCCGCAGCCTTCAGGTAGCTCCAGCTAACTCCGTCGAGGCAGATGGTGACCACCGTCATCGATTTCCCTCCAGATAGTTCAGGAGTTCCTGTAGGCTTTCGATGACTTGGCAACCCTCTTCGAGAAGCCTTCGACTCCACTCGCTATGGGTGAGGAAGCCGAGGAAGGGGACTCCAGCCCTGCGGGCAGTCTCCAAGTCCGTGGTGGTATCCCCTATATAGAGAACCTTGGAGAGCTCCACGTTCAATAGCTCTATGACCCTTAATAGATGCCTTGGATCAGGCTTTGGATGTGGCACGTCGTCCCTCGCCAAGAGGGCGTCGATGTATCTTCGTAGACCCACCCGCTCAAGGCTTCTCTCGGCGTAAAGTCTGCAACTCCTCGTCGCCACACCTATCCTGAGCCCCCTTCCCCTCAACGCTTCTAAGACTTTAGGGGCCTCAGGATGCATCCTCACCCTCGGGAGGGCTTCAAGCTCTATCTGACTGAGGGCTTCATCGACGCGCCTCATCAGCCTCCTCCAATCGGCCTCCCTGCCCCCATGCTCCAGGTATCGCCGATGGGCGAGGTTCAGCATCTCCCAGATTTTAAGACCTTCAAACCCCTCCAGCTCGACTCCGGCCGCTCGTAGCAGCCTACGGATTGCCTCCCTCATTTTGCGATAGTCAAGCTGGGAGTCGATGAGGACGCCGTCGAGGTCGAAGACTACGGCCTTAAACCTCATTTATAGGAGATTCGTCGACACCTCCTTAAATCATCAACCACATAAACCTAAGAGGCTTCGGGTTTGCTCTACCTCGTCTTCACGACGGGGCGATGCAACCTGAGATGCATCTACTGCGGCGGCAGCTTCAACCCAGACATGGTGCCCTGGAGCGTCCAATACGACCTCGAAGACCTAGGGGGATTCATCGAGGGCGACCCCGAGCCCATAATCGGATTCTACGGAGGTGAACCCCTCCTCAACGTCGACTTCATCAAAGAGGTTATGGATGAGATTCCCAATGCCAAATACATCATCCAGACGAATGGCCTCCTAGTCGAGAGGCTCGACGAGGCCTATTGGAGGAGGTTTGACACGGTTCTCCTCTCCATCGACGGCAGAAGAGAGACCACAGACTATTACAGGGGATCCGGCGTCTACGATAGGGTTCTCAGGGCTGCGAGGTGGCTGAGGGAGAAGGGCTTCAGGGGAGACCTAATAGCCAGGATGGCTATCTCGGAGCAGAGCGAGCCCTACAAGGAGATAACTCACCTCCTCGCTTTGAAGCTCTTCGATCATGTCCACTGGCAGCTCGACGCCGTCTGGAGCCAGCGCTGGAGAGACTTCCGGGCATGGGTTGAGAGATGCTATCTCCCAGATATGAAGAGGCTGGTAGAGCTGTGGATGAGGGAAGCCGCGAGAGGTAGTATCCTGGGGCTAGTTCCTATCCTCGGAGTATTGAGGGCAGCCATCTCCGGGCAGTCCCTATCTAGGCCTCCCTGCGGAGCTGGGTCGACGGCCCTCGCCATCTCCACCGACGGCAGAGTCCTCGCCTGCCCCATAGCCGTGGAGGAACCCTGGGCCGAACTCGGAGACGTGAGGCACAGCACCTGGAGGGAATGCATAGGCCATGTGGGCATAGGGGAACCGTGCACAGATTGTGAATACGTTGACTATTGCGGGGGCCGATGCCTATATGCATACAAGGAGCGCCTATGGGGGGAGGAGGGGTTTAGAGCTCTCTGCCAAATCACATCCACCATGATAGACCTAATCCTAAACATCAAACATCGAGTCCAGGAGCTCCTAGAGGAGGGCCGTATAGATTGGGGGAGCCTAAACTACCCGCCCTACAACAACTCGACGGAGATCATCCCATAAATATTCAAATCTCAGGGCTGGAAATAGAGAAGTAGGGCCGGTAGATCAGGGGTATGATCGCCACCCTTGCAAGGTGGAGGTCGCGGGT
>CAZEET010000091.1:0-3439 GCA_964511325.1 uncultured Candidatus Bathyarchaeia archaeon
GTGAACCGCCTGCTTCAATTTTCTCCCATACGCTCTCTTCGCCACCTCTCCCACTTCTCCTCATCTATCAAAACTGGAAGGGAACGCCTCTCACCCTTCTGCCCTCCAGGCCTCTCAACGGGTTTGAGTATTAGATGCTCGCCATAGCGGTCCATCTCTAAGGCGGCATAGCCATAGCTTACGAGATAGGATGTGAGGAAGGCCCTTTGAAGGGTTTCCTCATAGCTCTCAGTCCCGATCCAATCCCAGTAGTCGGTTGCTCCCCTCTCCCTTAGATCCCTCCACATCTCCCTCAGCGTCTCATCGAAGCCTCCTGGGGCGATGATGCCTAAGGCTTCAGCCTCCTCCCTGGAGAGAGCTTCGACGCCCCGCTCCTCCAATTCGAGACCCTTCAAACGCTCCTCCAGGGGCAGCAGCCCCTCCCAATATTTTAAGGCATTAAGGAGCGTATCCGCCGTCGCCTGTTCCAGCTCGACGATGGGGTGCCAAGACTTCATAAAAGCCTCAGCTATGGCTCTGATATCCATCTCCATCAGCCTCCTTGTGAGGAGGAAGGGATCCCGGTAGAGAGTGGTGGATTGATGCCTGATCCAACCGCTCTGACGTTCTAGGACGAGAGCCACCCCCTTCAGGGCTGAGGCATCTAGGCAGAGCTCCTCCAGGGAATCAGCCTCGCCATAGTGTCTCCGGATGACGGAGAGGACATAGTCGACATCGACGGTGAAGGGGTCTATCTCCCCCTCAGCCGCAGCCCTACAGAGCTCTATGACAGCCTCCAACTCCTCTCTACGACTCATCCCTCAGCACCCTCACGGTTGAGGCCCCACCGGTTTTCTGAACCATCAATACGTGGACATCTCGACCCTTGAAGGTGACAGTGCTCGGCGTGATCACCATATATTGATCGCTGGAGCCCTTGAGAGATTCAACGATGAATTCGGCTACCACCTCACGATTCCTGGGATCCATGTGGAGGTCGAACTCATCGACAGCTCTGAAGGGTGAGAGTATATGCTGTTGAAGCGCTAGGAGGAAGGCCATGACGGCCGTGCTCCGCTCTCCCCCGCTGTGGGTGTAGGGGTCAAGCCTCGTCGGCGTCGCCCCCTTGAAGCCTACATATATCTCTATGCCAGCGGTTTCGATGTCGCTGGGATTGATCAGCCTCACCTCCCCCGTGGCCTGAAGCCTTGATAGGAACTCCCTATAACGCTGATTAATGTCGTCCAGGAGACCCTGAGTCACCTCCAGCCATTTCTTCATTCTCTCCTCCACCTCCTCCATAACCTCTCGACGCTTCTCCCTCAGCAGGTCGGCCCTCTCCTCCAGCTCCCTATAGGTCTTCGAATATGCATGATACATCTCCTCAGCCTCCTCCGAGACATCGGCCATGCCGAGTAGTATGCCATTCACCTTCCTCAGCTCAGCCAGGATCTCCTCAGGGGTTCGACCGGTCTCCACCCTCGGTCCCCGGGCTTCAGCTTCCTCCCGTCGATCCCTCAGCTCCCTTCGACATCTCGCAGTCTCGGCCTCCAGCTCCTCTATGCGCTCTTTAAGCCTTCTAAGCCTCTCCTCTAGGAGAGCCAGTCGGATTCGGCCCTCGACATATCTCTCGCTCGCCTCATTTAGATGCTTCTCAACCCTCCCCAGCTCCTCGAGGAGGGATGCCAGAGCCTCCTCGGCCTTTGAAAGCTTAAGCTTAAGCTCCTCCCGCTGCCGCTCAGCCTCCTTCCTACGGGTCTCAAGCTCCCTCCTCCAGGTCTCATAGGTCTCGGCCTCAGCCTCCTCCAGCTCGGCTATGATCCTGAAGTAATCGTCAAGCCTAACGGGGCCACGGCTCAGCCTCTCCCTTAGAGCCTCAACGCTTATGCCGAAGCGTCTTCGACGCTCTTCCGAGGCCCTCAACAGTTTCTCTATTCGACTTAATTCCTCCTCAGCGGCCTCCAGTGCGTATCGGCAGACTCCTATGGTTCTCTCACAGTCTATTCGCTTCTCATATAGGTCTAAGCGCTCGGTTCTATAGCGTTTAAGCTTCTCACTAGCCTCCTGAACTATTATTCTCCACCTCTCCAGCTCTCCCTCCGTCTCCTCTAGCTCCCCCCTCAGCCTCTCAAGTTTATCGTTTAAACGGCTGAGCTCCTCCTCCAGCTCTATGACCCGGCTCCAGGCCAGCTCCCCCTGGAGGAATTCAAGCCGCCTCTTAAGCCTCCGCTTCTCCATCAACCGTTCATATTGCTCCCTCCAGTGACTCAGAGTCTCCCTAGCCCTCTCTAATAGATCTCTAACATTCTCCTCCTCGGCCAATATGCCCTTAAGCCTCCTACGCGCCTCCAATACATCGGCCCTGAAGGACTCATAGCCGACAGCCCGCTCCAGGATCCTCAACCGCTCCTGGGGTGTGACACTGGCGAACACCTCGGCCATATTCTGATGCATCACGATCAGCATGTTATCGGGGTCAAAGCCCAATCCCTTAAGGAGCTCCATCACCTCCCCCTTCTGCACACCTCTTCCATTCAGCTCGAACCAGTAGCGTCCATCCCGCCTCAGGTTTCGGGTCAGCGTTACCTCGTCCATATCAAATTGTGGCAGGGGTCTACGGCCTCCACGTCGAGTGTTATCGAGGATAAGCGTCACCCTCGCCCGCTCCTCTCCCCATCGGATGAGATCACTTAGGCGCTTGGATCGCTCAGTGTAGGTCTCACCCAGGGCCACGCATATGCCTAGCAGCAGGCTAGACTTCCCAGAGCCATTTGGGCCGCAGACAACATTGACACCCGGCTTCAGGGGGACTCTGGCGTACTCATAGGACATGAAGTTCTCTAGGATCACCTCTCGGATCAGCATTCACTCCTCGAACCCTAAACACATACCTTGACCTCTCATTTAAACCTACCCGGAATGCCTCGCAGCGAGAGAGGGCAGTTTATGAGGCTGGAGGCAGAGAGGCTCCTACGGATTTTAGATGTATTCCTCATAAAGCCGAGTAGCCCTCCACCAATTTTTATAGATGTGAGATAAATCCGGGCGGAAGGCTTAACCATCGAGTCGAGGAGAATTCATGAGATGTCCAAGGAGGCTATGAGGATACATCGAGAGGCTATCGTCGTCGACACCCACTGCGACACCCTTCTCAGGGTTCTACCTCCGCCGGGAAGCGGTAGAAGGCCGATAAGGCTGGGAGAGCGTTCGAAGGAGGGGCATATAGACATCCCAAGACTTAAAGAGGGGGGAGTTGACTGCCAAGTCTTCGCCATCTACACGGGCTGGAGGCCAAATCCTTCAGATGCCCTGTTGAGGGCACTCCAGCTCGTAATGGCCTTCGAGAGGGAATGTGAGGAGAATGAGGGGTTGGTGAAGGCTGAGAGCTATGGAGATATAATGAGAGCGGTGGAGGAGGGGAAGGTGGCAGGCCTCCTCTCCCTAGAGGGGGCTGAACCCC
>CAZEET010000092.1:0-3428 GCA_964511325.1 uncultured Candidatus Bathyarchaeia archaeon
TCCAATAGTTCACCGATCGTCCCAGCCTCATTATAGGTGGGGATGATGACGCAGACCTTAGGCATTCGACTTAAGGTGTGAGGAAACCCTATAAGTGGTTTAAGGGAGAGAAATCCAACTTCCTCTGAGCGATCACTCATTCCCTCTTGGATATCGACTGAGGGCGATGTAGATGAGATTTTAAGCTTCCCAACGAGATGAAGATATGTTGAATGTCGAGTTTTCCCTTAAGGCTGCTGCTCTCTTTGATCTTCAGCGGCATCATCTAGTTGAGAGAGTCTCTAGGGATCGCCTCATCGATGTGGTTGATGACATTCTCGGCGTCAATGCTCAGGGCGTCCTCAACTCCTACATAGGTCTATGGAGTAGAATTAGGGGTCTCAAGCCTCGCCATATAGTGGAAGCGCTCTATGTGGATAAGAGCCTAGTGAAGACCTGGCTGATGAGAAACACTGTTCATATAGTCTCCTCGAGGTTGTTACCCCTCTATCGAAGATCTCTTAGAAGAGTCCTCTTAGATAGGTGGAATAGGTGGGCGCTGAGGACGGGAGTGAAGAGATGGGTGGGTGAGTGGGAGTCGATCTATCCGCGAATTCTGGAGCTCTTAAGCGATGGCCCCTTCACGGTGGGGGAGATGCTCCGCATTCTAGGGTGGAGGGGAGCTGAGAGCCGCCGTCTCCTCGGGAGGGTTGTGAGGGAGATGAGTCTAAGGGGATTGCTCTGCCACGCTGAGGCGGAGGGACCCTGGTATCATGCTAGGGAGTATCGGTTTGCCCGTGTAGATCACTGGCTTAGAGTAGGCTCCGCCAAGCTATCCGAGGTGGAGGCGAGGAGGGAGCTGGCGAGGAGATACCTACGAGCGTATGGCCCCGCCTCTCCTAGGGATTTCGCCTACTGGTCGGGTATGAAGGTGAGAGAAGCCAGGGAGATCTTCAAATCTCTCAACCTGGTGGAGGTAAAGGTGGAAGGAGAGAGACTTCTGCTTCTCGATGAGGATGTCGATCAGCTGCTTGAGGCCTCGGAGGGTGAAGGCGCAACGAGGCTGCTCCCCGCCTTCGACTCCCTCATCATGGGTCATAGGGATAAGAGACGTCTAATTCCTCCAAGACATAAATCCAAAATATTCCTCCCAAGAGGAGACGTGGCCGCCACACTTCTTCTAGGCCATCGCATAGAGGGAACCTGGACCTTGAAGAAACAGCGAGGAGAGCGATGGCTCCTTGCTCTCTCACCTTTTAGACCTCTAACGAAGGAGGAGAGGAAGGGAATAGAGGATGAGATAGACAGGCTTAGAGGTTTCACGGGCTTCGAGATAGAGGTTCAGTGGCGGCAATCGGAGTAAACGGGGCGCCCCTAAATCCACCTCTCCCATCTTCCTGGGCGATAAAGTTCTACTATTCATGTCAGTGAGGGAGATGGATTAGAGCCGAGACGCCGACTATTAGGGCCGTGTAGAAGGCGAGGATGAGGAGTGTCTCCCTCCCCGTCTCGGGCCGCTCCTTCTTGATGAGGATTCTGGATGGAAGCGTGATCCAGTCGGAGATCCATCTTGGGAGGGGGAGCATGAAGGGTGTTGAGGCCTGATACTCCGTATATCGTTCACCTAGCCTCTCCTCCATCTTTATCTCCTCTTTCAGGGCTGAGGCGATGATGGTTAGGGCCATGAGGAGCCATAGGAGGGAGGGGGCTGGATAGTATCCTCCTCTGACGGGGATGAAGACGAAGCGGTCGTAGATGAGGAGGCCGTAGCTCCAGATGAGGAGGCCGAGATACTGTGGATGCCTCGAATATCGATACGCCCAGAAGTCTATCAGTTCCAAGTTGAGGAATCTCCCGTATAGCCAGGTCTGGGAGCCGAGGAATAGGATTCCACAGCCTAGGAGGATGAAGACGTAGAAGGTGAGGCGGTCGATGAGGCGGAGGGGTGGAATGCCGCCGGAGAAGGCGGAGGGGAGGCAGGAGAGCATCCTGAGGACTATATAGGGGAGATAGACGGCATCAGCCGCATCGAGGAGTCCCCTAACATCATAGGGGCGGTAACCCCATGGAGCTGAGACCAGCTCCATAAGGGGGAGCCAGACGATCCTTAGGACGCCTAGACCTGCGAGGAAGAACATCGTCGATGCGAAATGGCCGAAGGCGGGGAGATAGAGGCCGAGGGAGCTGAGAATTGACACCCTAAATCTGCCGAGGACGAAGCCCAGAAGGATGAGGAGTAGAAAGAGGATGAAGCAGAGATACCCCAACGGCCTGAGGGCCTCTATGGTGGCCTCAGCCTCAATCCAGTTCAGCCCGTAATCCGGAATCCATCTGAGGAGAAGCCTGTGAAGCTTATGTGGGAGGATGAGGGTGGAGTAGAGGAGGGCTATGATGAAAATCGCTGAAAGAGTTGAGGCCGCCATCAACTTTGAGTAGTCGATAGGCTGAGGACTCATCAAATGGAGAGGAAATCGGAGAGTAATAATTCCATGGATTAGAACAGCCCCTCATAACCTCTTTTAAATCTCCACAGCAATTTTCTCATCGATGAGATATGGGTAAGGCTAAGGGCTTCAGGCTTGAGGGAGTCATACCGGCGCTTGTCACCCCCTTCGACGAGCATGAGGAGTTCAACGAGGAGGCTTACCGCCGCCTCATAGACTGGCTCATAGAGAGGGGAGTCACAGGGGTCGTCCCCTGCGGGACAACTGGGGAGTTCTCGATGATGACCCGTGATGAGCGTCGAAGGGTTCTGGAGGTCTGCGTTGATCAGGTTAACGGCCGTGTTCCGGTTATAGCTGGAACAGGCTGGACGGCTACGAAGCTGGTCATAGAGGAGACCCAATATGCGAAGGATGTTGGAGCCGATGCAGCTCTCATCGTCAACCCCTACTATCTGAAGCCTAAGGGTGGGAAGGGCATCTATGATCACTATCTAGCCATCGCCGAGGCCGTTGATTTTCCCATAGTCCTCTACAATATCCCCTCTTGCACTGGCCAGTATATTCCATGGCAGGTCGTTGAGGATTTGGCTGAGATCGACAACATCGTAGGCCTGAAGGATTCCAGCGGCGATCTGAAGTATCTCATGTCGGTGTTGGAGAAGGTGGGAGATAAGATCGATGTCGTCGTCGGATGGGATGAGGTTGTGCTCCCAGCTCTCTCAGCAGGGGCGAGGGGTATGATCCTCGCCAGCGCCAACGTCATCCCCCACATCTGGCTTGAGATCTATGAGAAGATGAGGAAGGGCGACCTGGAGGGGGCGAGAGTTATCCATAGGCGCATCCAGAAGTTCCTACGGCATATAGTCTCCTCAGGTGCCCTAGGGGTGAAGGCCTGCCTAAACTACATGGGCCTCAACGTCGGGAAGACCCGTAGACCATTGATAATGGGAGATACCCTCACCTATGAGCTGCGGGAGGAGCTTCGAATAGAGCTGGAGAAGCTGG
>CAZEET010000093.1:0-2207 GCA_964511325.1 uncultured Candidatus Bathyarchaeia archaeon
GACCTCTCCCTCTTCGGTTTTGAGCCATAGGACTGCGTGGGGGCCGTCGACCTCTACGTCGAGGAGCCATCCCCGCTGCACGGCTGACCGCCCTCCAGGGCCTCCACCCGGCTGAGCAGCTGCTCTATTAGGCTTCGGTTCTCCAGTACGGCGGTCAGCAGCAGTAAGTCGAGGAGGGTGAAGCCCTCGGCGTAGGTGAGGGCTCCCAGCTCTCCGCTCCAGGCCTCGACGAGCTTCTCGAAGGCCTCCCTTCGGCCCTCGTCTATTAGTGCCTCCTTGAAGCTCTTCCTCAGCCGGTGGACGAGCTCCTCGAAGCTGGCCCTGGTGGAAGGCGTAGATCGACCCATCATTCTCACCTCCCCATAGCTGTACTCGACCGAGGAGGGCATCTTCGAGGGATGTTTGAGGAGGACGGCCCTCCTGTAGGGTCCTTTTCCCCGGGTCTTGAGCTGGAGGATGGCGGAGGCCAGGTGTCTGAGATAGCTTCCTCCCTCTGGCTCCCCGTCTCTGCAGCCTGTCGAGGCGACGAGTGGGACCTCGGCCTCGGCGCAGGTCCTCACGATTCTCTCTATGGCCGCCTGGAGGAGCTGCATCTTCTCCGCCGATGGCCTACCGGCGAGGTCGTCCCTCGCCAGCTTCGCTACGTCTCTAACCAGCACCAGGCGGATGTGGGGGTCGCCCTCAAGCAGCTTCTCTAGCTCTCCGGCGAGAGAGAGCTGCTGCTCCAGGGAGAAGGCCGTCAAGACGTAGATGCGGCTCAGCCCCTCTTCGGGATCTATCCCCGAAGCCTCTAGGAGATGCATAAGCGGCTGGATGTCGAGGAGGGTGCGCTCTACCCTGTAGTTTCCGCATAGGAGGTAGGCCACCTTCGGCGGCTCATCTCCTTCTCTCCCTCTAAGGGCTTCGACGAGGAGGTGGCTGAGGAGCTCCTCTACGGCCTCTCCGTCGCCGTATACGAGGTAGAAGAGACCCGGCCTGACGCCGCCCAGCAGGTCGTTTAGCTCTCGGCAGCCCGTGGATATGGTCGGCTTATCCAGGGCCGAGAGGAAGTGGTTTAGGCCCGCTACGAAGCTCGGCGACATCTCCCGGGCCTCCCCGGAGGGCGGCTAATCCCCAGCCTCCTCCACGTCCTCTATGCCCTTCTCGGTGATTATGAAGCGGGCCTCCCTCTCCGGCAGCGACGGCGAATCTATGATCTTCGCTATCCTCGTGTTCTTCCTCCCCTTCCTCAGGTAGACTCGGTGAGTACATGCATGGGCGAGTACGTTTCCCCCTGTGGGCCTGTTCGGGTCTCCGTAGACGACCGTCGGCGAGGCCTGAACCTGGTTGGTTACGACGACGGCGACGTTCATGGTTTCGGCGAGCCTCATGAGGCGGTGTAGGCAGTTCCCCAGCTTCTGCTGCCTCTCCGACAGGTTTTCACGGCCGAGGTACTCGCCTCGGAAGTGCGAGATTATGCTGTCGATTACGACGAGCTTGACGTTTTTCTCCTCTATGATGCCGGGGAGGTTGTCTATAAGGATACTGAGGTGGTCGCTGTTGTAGCACTTCGCTATGAATATGTTGCTGAGCACCTCCTTGGGATCCATACCCCGTGCAGCCGCTATCTGGACGATGCGCTCCGGGAGGAAGGTTCCCTCAGCGTCGATGACGGCTACACCCCCGCCGAGGCCGCCCTCCTCAGGTGGCAGCTGAGCCATCACGCTGAGTGTCAGGCAGATCTGCGTCTTCCCGCTTCCATACTCACCTATGAACTCGGTGATGGACCCCGTCTCAACGCCTCCAGCCAGTATCCGGTCGAGCTCCTTAGAGCCGGTAGTGCACCTCATCATCATCCTCCTCCTCTGGAGCACCTCCATGGCCGGGACGAAGCCCGGGTCGACGTGCATCAATGCTAGGAGCGCTACCTTCTCGGCCGTCTCGGCTCCGAGACCGGCCTTCTCCGCCAGCTCTCTGGCTGGCGTGGCTGCGACGGCCTCCACGGTGGTGAACCCCGCCTTCAAGAGGCGGTTGATCGTCGAGCCTCCTACTCCCTTCAACACTCCATACTCGAGCTCGGTCACGGGGATCCCCGTGGAGAGCTGAAGCTGCGCCGCCTATTATCTCGTGGGGGAGCGACGGGGGAGGGGGGGAGGTCTGCCAGCGATCTCCCCGTATAAGCCCTATTTCGATGAAAGGCCCCAGATTTCAATCGTACATCTTCGAAT
>CAZEET010000093.1:2307-3410 GCA_964511325.1 uncultured Candidatus Bathyarchaeia archaeon
CTCCTACCTCTTTCCAGGCTCGTGAGTAGCCTGCTGAGATCTTCTAGCGTAGCCCCTATTATGCCTACTCCCCTTCCCTCCACGTAGTCTATGATTCCCCGGTAGCTTAGATCCCTTACGATGCCCTTCACCGAGCTGTAGGATTGGGGTTTTAATCCCTGGTTCTCGCAGACCATTCTGTAGAATTCGTAGAGGGTTTTGATGGATACGTAGGGAGTTTTCTCCGCCTGCAACGCCTGCACCGCCCCCATCAGCACCGCTATTCCATGTCTGTCTAGCGTCATCAGGTCGTCGGTTGAGATGCCCCAGAAGGTCTCGCTTAGAGCCCTCCTCACGTGCTCCAGCGTGACTCTGTCTGACCACTCTGAGTCTGCAATGTAGCCCGCCGCGAGTAGGATGTCTAAGGCGAATCTGCAGTCTCCCGGCTCCTCCCTCTTTCGAGCCGCTATCTCCGCTACGTATTCTATTATCTCTTCGTCTACGGCTCCTGGCTTGAAGGCCTCCTCAACCCTAGCCTCCAGTATGTCCCTCAATTGTCTGGCGTCGTACCTCGGCAGCCTTATCACGATGTTTCCCAGGGTGCTCCGCTCCGAGGGTTCGAGGAGCTCCCGGTACCCGGGGTCTCTCGCTATAAAGATGACTCCAACTATGTTGCTGAACTCCCCCGGGTACAGCTCGTTCAGCCTCGTGAGGTCGTATACGACGCCTCCCTCCCTGTCCTCCTCCTTAATCCTCTTGATGAGGTAGTCCACATCGTCGAGTGATAGGAGTAGGTAGCGGTCCGACTCCCTCAGGAAGGAAACCATTAAGCTGAGCATCTCCTCCGGTGAGTGTCCACGGGTGGAGACCTCTGGGGCTGCCTTGCTGAGTATCGTCTGATAGAGGACGAAGCGGGACTTTGCTTCAAGCTTACAGTTTATGTGTACGTACCTCATGTCGACGCCCTTCTCCAGGCACATCTGCTGATATCTTAGGCCGAATCTCCAGGCCGTGCAGGTCTTCCCAGACCCTACGGGGCCGTATAGCTGGACTATGCGCTGATAAGTCCTCCCCGGCTTGATTAGGAAGTCTTCGAAGAGCGTGTTGAGCAGCCTTATCTGACG
>CAZEET010000094.1:0-3363 GCA_964511325.1 uncultured Candidatus Bathyarchaeia archaeon
TCAGGAGAACCCCCTTCCCCTGTAGAGCTCCAGACGCCTCCCACTGCTACTTCTACAGGGGATACCTCTCCGGAATCATCTCAGAGATACTGGGTGAAGAGATGAGCTGCACCCTAGAAAAATGCCTACTCCAGGGCGATAATGACTGTATAATAAAGATATTCAGAACTAGATGAAGGTTTGAATATCTCATCTAGCGAGTATATGATTCATTGATCCCTCCCATCTAGCTTATCTTCTTACAAGACATGCCCTCCTTCTCCCTTATTCCCTCAGGAGCTCCTCCAACGACTCAAGCCGCCGCTCTAATCCCTTTCTGACTCCTTGAATCTCTCCATGGCGACGACTTTTGAAAGCAAGTGTCTCTTATTCATCCTGGGGCTTATGTATGTAAGAAAATTTTTATATATAATTATTTTTTGATATAGATTGGGTGGATTGAACGAAGATCAGGAGAGAATGGTGAAGGTCTTGAAGGCCCTCGCAAACCCGATTAGGTTGAGGATGATCGCCTCCCTCTCCGAGAGGCCTAAACATCTCTATGCCCTGGCTAAGGAGCTAGGCCTCTCCTATCCGCTGGCACATCTCCATCTAAAGGCCTTGAAAAAGCTGGGACTTGTGGTGGAGATTAGAGAGGAGAGGAAAGTGGAGGGGTTGCCCTCTGTGAAGTATTATGCGCCGGCTCCCTTCAGACTCATCCTATCGCCTGAGAGCATAAAGAGGGTGTGGAGGGAAGATGATTAGAAACTCCACGCTCATCGCCATATCAGCCATACTCATAGGTCTTGGAGGGCCGGCCATCGCGATCTATTACGGCGTCTACTATGGATTTAGCCATGTAATAGCGGGAATAATAGCCGTCACCGCCCTCACAATCGCGGGTAGCCTCCTCTTCTTCGGCATAGTCAGCGGACCCCTAGGGCGTGAGGTCAATATGGTGATGACATCGGAGAGGAGGAAACTAAATATGATGAGAACTCATCTAAGAGCAACCCTTGAGGAGCTCGATGAAATCATCGGCGTTCTGAAGGAGATTAGAGACCTATTGAAGGGGTTGGAGGAGTAGGAGATGAAGGAGTTGAGATATCTCAAACTCTCCGATGAGGAAGTGATCAAGGAGATGGAGAAGAGGCTGAGGGAGATGAAGGAGCTCCTAATCGAGATAAGGGACGTTCTCAAGGCTGCAGGAAGAGTCGAGTGGGAGGAGACGCCATGACAAAGGGCGCAGAGAAAATGAGGAGATATGAGGAGGCGATGAAGAGAGGAGAGATCCCTATAGGAAGCGTCTCAGGTTCGGGTAAAATACACATCCCAGACATCGGTGACATCCACATCGCTGGATCCGGCAGGGTCTCCCCCGAGGAAATCAATGTAAGCGGAAGCTGTAGGCTACCTGGAGGCCTAAGGATTGGATCATTGAAAGCCTCAGGGAGCATGAGGGTGGATGGAGCGATCGAAGCGGAGGAAATAAGGATCTCGGGGTCAGCCTCTATCGGAGGCGAGGTTAGGGCCTCCAATATTTTCACCTCAGGAAGCTTCAAGGCGGCGGGGAGAGTCGTGGGGAAAAGGATACACTTCGTGGGTTCCTCCAGGATCGGGGAAGAAATCCATTCCGAGGGAAACCTGACGGCACATGGATACCTCTCGGTGGGTGGAGACCTGAGGACTGAGGGAACAGTGGAACTGAGGGGACGCTTCGAAATCGATGGGAAACTAACAGCGGAGAGATTTAAGGGAGAAATTAGAGGCAAATCCCGCATCGAAGGGGGGATCGAAGCAGACTATGTAGAGATCCTGAGGGAAGAGGGAGAGATACGCCTTTTCCGCTTGCCCATACCAATCTGGAAGGGGAGAGGGAGAAGACTAACCACCACGGACATCATAGGGAAGAAGAGGGTGCACATAGAGTATGTGACGTGCACAAACATCACCGGTGGAGACGTCTACATTGGGGAGGGATGCGAGGTGAAGGGGAGAGTAAGATACTGGGGCAATCTGGAGATTCACCCTGAGGCGAGTCTCAAAAACCCACCCGAGAAGATCAAATCGATTAGCAACACTAGGATCGTCTGTAAGGATGATCCTAGGCTTCCACCTACATCGGGAGGTTAAGTTTTGAGGGGGCTCGTCGCCCTCCCAGGTGAGTTAAAGCGCGATGCTAAGCTTCTGATGGCGATGGCGACCATCGGAAGCCTCATAGGTGGAGTTCTAGGATGTATCCTTCAGCTATATCTAAAGTCTATAGGCTTCGACGCCAGGATCATCGGTTTATTATCTATGGTAAATATCGTCTCCATGGCGGTCTTCTCCATCCCCTTTGGCGTCCTTGGAGACCGTTATGGCAGAAGGAACATGATGATAGTTGGAGGCGCCGCCTTCGACTTCTCCTTCATCCTATTGATAGCCACGAGAAGTCTCCCCCTCCTATCCCTCTCCTTCCTCCTCCTAGGCCTGGGGAACGCCTCCTTCAACGTTCTTCTCTTCCCCCTTTACGCCTCCTACTTCGATGAAGGGAAGCTGGAGGAGGCCTTCGGCCTCATGAACTTCATGAGCCTCACAGCATCCTCCCTCGGCAGCCTCCTGGGATTAATCCCTCCGACGTTGACCAAACTCCGGGGCCTCACCCTCTCCTACGCCTATTGGATCCTTCTCACGACCTCGGCGCTCCTCTTAGTACCCGTCTCCATCGCTCTGATCCTCGTAAGACCTGATGAACCCGTTGGAGGTTCCAAGATGAGGCTTCGATCAAGGAATGTCATCCTCAGATTCGCCATGATGAGCGCCATCCTAGGCCTGGGGGCAGGCCTCTTCATCAATCTCATCCCCTACTATCTCAGCGTCAAGTTCAAGGTTGAGTCAGACGCCGTCGGCGTCGTCCTCTTCGCCACTAATGTCGCCTCCGCCTTCGCCAACCTCTTCGCCGCCCACCTATCCCAGAGCCTAGGCGTATTCAGGGGGATCCTAGCCACCCTCGGCCTAGTGGCACCGTTATACCTCGGCGTCATCCTCTCCCCACTTTTCCCCCTAGCGGCAGCCCTCTACGTGATTAGAACCAGCCTAATGAGCGTCTACGCCACCCTCATACTCGCCCTCCTGATGAGGATGACGGAGGATGAAGAGAGAGCGACGGCTAACAGCGTCACCTCCCTCATCGACTCACTTCTGAGGGGTGTCGGCTCCGCCATCGGAGGAGGACTCATGGCCCTAAACCTCGACCTCCCCGGGCTGATCAGCGTCACCCTCTACGCCTCAGCTATACCAGCCTTTTACCTCCTCTTCAGAGAGCAGGGATAGATCTTCTGAAGTCTTGAACGGTAGCGGGCCCGGAGGGATTCGAACCCTCGACCCACGGCTTAAGAGGCC
>CAZEET010000095.1:0-3346 GCA_964511325.1 uncultured Candidatus Bathyarchaeia archaeon
CGCAGAACTCTATTGGGTCTGTTGGGAGTTTTATTTTCGCCTTCTTCAGCTTCTTTCTCTCTATTAGTTCACGTCTCCTCTTTCTCAAGCGCTTCAATCTCTCGCTCAAGGCGATCGATCTCCACATCCCTGATCATGGTGTAGCACATCCTGACGACCCTGGTGAGGGTGTCTATCGCCCTTAACCGTATTTTGATGGATGTATTCGGGTTCTCTATCAGCCTCTCAAGCCTCCTGATGATGATCTTCAACCTGTTTATGAGATGCTCCCTCTCCCTCTCAGGCTCTATTCGAACCCTCCTCAGCCTTATGACCAGCTCACTCATCTCCCATCACCTCCATTAACAGGCGCTCCAACTCCCCCTTCGAGGGTCTTCCAGCCCATCTACCTAGGGCCCTAAGCCTCTTACAGACGAGGAGGTATAGCCTCAGGTCGCTCGTCAATCTCCCAATCGACCTCCGCATCCGATAGAATAGCCGTCGGAGATACCCCGTCTCCTCCCCATACCTCAGCCATCTGAGGAGGAGCTCCCGCTCTCGATCGGTGAAGATGTATTCCCTCATGCATCCCCACCCGATGTGTGAGCGCCACCAGTCACATCCTGGAAAATTTTTCCATGTTACGCCTTTCCATCCAGTCTCTGCACCAGTAGAGGTAGGCCTTCGTCTGGCTGAGGACGTTGAGCCTCCTGAGGCATCGGGCGAGGGTTTCAGGTTCCTGGATCCACAGCCACCTCTGCATCTCGCTTCGTTTTACGTAGGGCCTATTCCCAGGGGCTGTGGAGGCTATGCGTTTGTATAGGTGGGGCGCCAGGCCTAGTAGGGCCTCCCTCACAGCCTCCAAGCCCTCTGGGCTTAGGCTCCTCAGCCTCTCCAGGTTGTAGTTCTCCGAGGCCATTAGAATCGGATCGAAGCCTAATCCCCTGAGCCTTTCAACAGCCCTCCAGACTGTTGGATGGGGCTCCTGTTTGAGAATCAGCCTCATCCCAGCCTTCTCGGCGAAGGGGTTATACTGAGCCATGACGGCGATGAGCTCCACATGCCTTCGACCCACGAGAGGCAGCGTCTCTCTGACCAGCTTGACGCCTAGCCCTATGCTCCTATACTTCGGATGCACTATCACCCGGCTGATGACGGCCCATTCGGCGTTGAGCTCCTTCAGGCTCGGCGTGTAGCCGACGGCCTCTCGACGCCCCTTTGCTGTGGGCCCTGGATAAGCGTAGACGATGACGCCGATGAGTTCGCTCTGCCGCTCCATGCAGTAGATTTTGATGGGAACCCCAGGTCTCCCCGTATGCCTGTAATGTAGATGGCTAAGTCGCTCATAGTCTCTGAGACTGCCTTCTCTTATGGTGATACCCTCGATGACGCTGCACCGAGGTGCAGGCCTGTTAGCTCTGTATTCCACATCGACCTCCTCTCCCCAGCCCTTGTGTATGCGTATGCTGGGATTTAGGTCGGCCTCCAGGTCGGTGTGCGTTGTGGCAGCGATGAGGGTCGCCCCGACTCTTCGAGCCTGCTTCTGGATGTTGTAGGCCACTATCCGAGCTGTCGTTCGGTCGAGGGTGGAGCAGAATTCGTCGCATATCCAGTAGGGCTTACCGCTCTCCAGCAGCTTCGCAAGCCTGAACCTATATCGCTGTCCGTCGCTCAGCTCACTTGGTCTCCGGAGGAAGAGGAAGGCGTCGTTCAATCCGACTCGGCATAGGAGCCTCAACCCCTCCTCGAAGGTGGCTCCTATCTGCTCTATGAGGGGCCGGTCCTCATCCCAAGAGACCTCATCGATGTCTATGGCCTTGTCTCCGAGGTCGGCCCTTATGGCTTTGAGTAGTGCGCTCTTACCTGAGCCGCTGTCTCCGGTGATGTAGACGACGTCTCCCCGCTTTAGATGGAGCTCGAAGTCTCGGTAGATGGTGAACCTATGCTCCTCGTCGACGCCTAGCCCAAAGGCCTCGGCCACCTTCAGGGTGCGCTCCGTCAGCGATGTCTGCGTCTTGAACTCTATGGTGTAGATGTAGCATCCTCTCTCTGAGTCCCATCGGCGTTGCTTGACCCTAGCCGTCGTTCTGCTTCTCTCCTTCATCCATGTCTCCCCCATAGGGCGCCTAGAACCGTTCCGATGACGAGCATGATGCCGTTGAAGATGGAGTCGCTCCAGCTATGGAACGTCAATAGGTATAGGGCCTCCAGAGTCGAGAGGGCGATAAGGATGAGCAGCGTCAACGCCACGGTGTAGACCAGCGCCTCGCTCGGCTCCTCCTCGACGATCCTAACCCTCCTAAGGGGGCTCTCATCGATGATAACCCTACGCCTCGTCAGCGTCCTCCTCAACCAATCTAGCATGGAGCCTCACCCAGTCGGAATTCCTATATTGGAACCTCCTCAGCCTCACCCTCCGGGCGATCTTCAATATCTCCCCAATCACCCTGCAGGTCTCCTCACGTGGCATCAGCAGTATCACCTCCTCGATGAGCTCCAACGGTATCCTCGTAGCACCCCACTCCCCCTGAGCCTCCACCACATCTTTTCCCAAGAGTAGAAGCCTCCTCCGCCGACCGGAGATCCCGAGGTAGACACCCCAATCCTTCACATAGACCTCAGGCCTCGCCTCATGCTCCCTAAGGGGAGCCTTAACATCGCTGGCGTCTATCCAACGAACCAAGATGAGATCACCCTTACGAAGCTCCTCCAAGTTAACCCTCCTCATCTCCCTCCACCCCATCAGGGTGATCCCAGGGCATCCTGCCCAGCTCTCCCCGCTTTTTGCTGTGAACATAGGCGGAGTGAACCGCCAAGCCGAGGATGAAGGCTGCCAGGGCTGCGAAGACGACGTTCCAGAACTCTATCACAGCACCACCTCCACGTCTCCCCTTCGTTCCAGGCGGAGCTCCTGCTCTAGGATCCTGGCGATCTGCCAGGGGAGGCTGAGGGCAGGGGTGTCTAGGAGAACCTTGGTGATGTAGCCCCCGCTGCGGTTAAGGATGTGTTCAGCCTCTGCGATAAGATAGGAGCCGTTTAGGCCTAGGCTTGGAGCTGAGACCTGAACAAGACATCCACGCTGTAGGTCTGGAGCTCCGATGACGGGGAGCAGGATTCTCTTGGAGATGGCCTTCATCCCTACGAGTAATCCATCAGCGAGGTCCTGGAGGAGCTCTAGGCGGTTGAGCTTGGCATCCTTGTAGACGTAGGTTCGCTCCTCCTTCACCGGGCTATTGAGGTCTTGGGCCTCAACGGCTAGGTTCTCTGCATACCAGTGCCATCCATCCCAGGTGACGTTGCCGTAGAGGTCGTTGGGCCAGACGGCTTCGAGAGCTATCCAGGTTACATCGCTGAGGTCTGGATTCCC
>CAZEET010000096.1:0-3342 GCA_964511325.1 uncultured Candidatus Bathyarchaeia archaeon
TGACATCTGGGATGGACAAGCCTAAGCTCTTCGGGGAGTGGAGCTTCGAGGAGGTCACGGTTAGAGACCTAGGATTACAGCGCTACATCAATCTAGACCCCATTTATCTCCCCCACTCCGGGGGCCGTCACGAGGCTAGAAGGTTTAAGAAGTCGGAGCTTAACATCGTTGAGCGTCTAGTCAATAGCCTAATGCATCCTGGAAGCAGTGGGGGGGAGAAGACCCGCATCATAAACGCCGTGAGGAAGGCCTTCAAGATCATACATCTCAAAACGGGTCGAAACCCAATAGAGGTGCTGGTGAGGGCTATAGAGAATGCGGCTCCAAATGAAGATACGACACGCATCAGCTATGGAGGAGTCGTCTACAGGGTGGCGGTTGACATCTCTCCGCAGAGACGTGTAGACCTGGCCTTGAGGTTCATATCTCAGGGAACTAGGCTTGAGGCTTTCAGAAGCCGAAAGACCCTCGCCGAGGCCTTAGCTGATCAGCTCATCGGCGCGGCGAACAATGACACAAACAACTACGCCATAAGGAAGAAACTGGAACAGGAACGTATAGCCTTAGCCTCTAGGTAGTAGAGCGCCTAACAAGAAGCCCAATAGGCCGAGGGCCATGGAGACTAAAATGAGATTCTTAACTCTAAGACTATTCTCCCGCGTCGGCCTCTTGATTAGGCTGTAGGAGACATAGAGAATTATCATATCCGTCGCCAAAACCGGTGGAAGATACCAGGTGGAGACGATGTCCCATAGCATAGGTAGGGGGGAGAGGAGGAGAGCTGAGATGAGGAAGAGAGCCGAGACTAGGGCCGCCTCCCTCAGACCCCTGGAGACAGCGACGGTTCTAATTCCCCGTCTACGATCCCCCTCAACATCGGCTATACCCTTGGCCACCTCCCGTCCAGTATTAGAAAGGAAGGCCATGGAGGCGAAGAGCAGCGATCTCGCCGGGAGACCGACACCGGAGGCGAGGGCACCATATATGAAGGGAATGGAGACACAGGTGCTCACCATTAGATTGCCTGGCAGCCCCGTCGCCTTACCTACAGTGGAGTAGGAGGCCATAACGATCCAGGAGAAGGCAGCCAAGAGGAGGCAGCCGAGATTCGTCATCAAGGCCAGCAGCAGTCCCAGCAGGCTGAGCAGAGTCATTAGGGCTAAGGCCTCCCAAGGCTTCACATCGCCGCTGGGGATCGGCCTATCAGGCTGATTGACGGCGTCTATCTCCCTGTCGCAATAGTCGTTGAGGGCCATGGCGCTGGCCGTCATCAGGAATCCGGTGGCAAAGCCTAGGAGCAATCCCCTCCAGGAGGTGGGATTGAGGCCTCCGGCTAAGGCCGCCCCGACGAGGACGGCGAAGCCCATCATCAAGCTGTTCACAGGTCTCATAAGCCTCAGGAGGCTTAGGAGCCTAGCCATCGAAGGGGTAGATTTCCAGCGGCCTATTAAACGGTGTCGAAGGTAGGCTTTTCTCCACGTCGATGAAGGAGATAAAGATATGCGCTTCAAGGCCTTCGCCGTGAAGCAATGGGGTGGTGGAAGAGCCTTTACGATCTATATCACCGCCCTTCCAGCTGGTCTATTGGTTGAGAGATGCTCCATCGATCGTTGGACTCCTCAGAACCCTGAGGGCTATCAGAGGCCGCCTGACGAGAGGAGGCTAAGCTGGAGGAGGGGGTCAGCCCTCAGGTATCTATTAAGAGAGCTTGGATGTTTCCCAACCTCGATCCTGTTGAATATTCGAGGTGAATTAGTCTTCAGGGAGGAATGGTCCTCAGGCCCCCTAACCCTCGGAGAACTCTACATCGATGACGGTGAGCCGCTCTGGATCATCGACGGCCAGCATAGGGTTGAAGCTCTAAGGAGGGCGATCGAGCGAAACCCTGAATATGAGAATTATCCGCTCATCGTCTCCATCATGCGGCTTCCGGACCGCTTCGATGAGATGCTCCTCTTCTACATCGTCAATCGCCGTCAACGCAGCGTCCCAACAGACCTCGCCTATCGACATCTGCAGCGTATGCTCCTGGAGCGGGGCGTAGACTGGCTCTACGAGCTTGAGGGGGGTCGAGGAGTCCGCTTAGCTCTGGCAGCCGAGGTCGTCGACCACCTCAACGCATCGGAGCGCTCACCCTGGAAGGGGCGCATAAGGCGAATGGGGGAGGAGCGTCGTGAAGAGCATATCATCCATGATAGGCCCCTCATAAGGTCTATCGCCCCCATATTGAGGGAACGGGTCTTCGAGGGTCTCTCCATAAGGGAGCTCGCCGATCTCCTCATCGAGTATTGGAGAGCCCTAAGAAGACTCTACGCCGAGGCCTTCCAGAAGCCGGAGCGCTATACGCTACTGGGAACTCCAGGCATCTTCTCCCTCCACATGTTATTCCCATCTATCTATGCCCGCTGCGCCAGGAGAGGCATCATCGATGAGGAGGAGATGCGTAGACTTCTCTCCTATCTCCTAGAGGAGACGCCTGAGCATCCACAGCCGGAGTTTAGAGGGCCGATAACCCTAGATTTCTGGTCTAAGGAGCATGGCCCAGCCATCGCCTTTTCGACGAGTCTGAAGACCATTCGAAGCCTCTACCTCGGGCTTTCAAAGAAGATTCAGCTTGTGGAGGAGAGGCTTTCCCCCAAGGCCTTATAGAGACCATAGAGGGAGATGGCGTAGAAGAGATAGACGAGGTAGAGGTTCACAAAATCCGAGAGGGTATAGGCTAACTCCCTAAGGCTTAGAAGGAGGGGTGAAGACTGGAGATGGAGGCGAGAACCGCCGGAAGCATCAATAAAATCCTCCTCACCCTCAGCGTTGAGGCCGAAGCCCATCTATCCCAGGCATAGACGAGCCAGGAAGCCGCGACATAGGAGTATACGACGCTTCCAAGCGACATCTTAACGGCTCCAAGGCTGGGGAAATACTTCATGATCCCTTGGCCCAGAGGAATGGGTAGATGTATTGGTAAGGTGAACACCACCCAGGGAAACCAGAACTCGAATCCCCTAAGCTGATCATAGAGGGGAGGCTTCTCCAACCCAGGTATATCATCGATGAAGGCGTAGGTCTGGATAGCGTCGGCTATGGAGAGGAAAGCGTAGAAGGCGAAGAGGAGCATCCCTCTAGGGCAGGGCTTGAGAAATCCGAGGGCCTTAAGCCCTCTCCACAAGAATTCTCTCCCCCATCCTCACCCTGCGAAAGATGGTTGCATCGCCTAGGATCCTGGCGAAGACATTGACGGGGCTGGCAGCCCTAATCTCGCCGCCTCTGCTAACCGGTGTGGGGCCGAAGAAGATGCAGATGGCTCTCCCAGGAGGCCAGTAGGCGACTTCACCCACCTCAACC
>CAZEET010000097.1:0-3308 GCA_964511325.1 uncultured Candidatus Bathyarchaeia archaeon
CTAAGATAAAGATGCTCCTGAACAGGTTCAGCTTCTACACGCCTTCATGGTACTTTGGCTACGAGCTCCTGAGGTTCTATCCACCCCTCTCGACGCTGATACCGTACGGGCTCGTGAGGCTGACGGGGAACGTGGAGCTGACCTACTACGCCATCTCGCTAGCGGCCTACGTAGCGTTCTGCCTGGGTGTGTACAAGTTCGTGAGGGAATACACGAACTCCTTCCCGGCGGGCCTGTACGCAGGCCTCGTGTGGGCCGTGGTTCACGCAAACTTCGTCTCGTTCCAGGGCCACTACTGGGAGACCTGTAGACTCTTCGGGACGTGTGTACTACCTTGGACGCTACTGGCCGTACACAGGGCGCTCGACACGGGCAGGCGGAGGGACATCGTCGTGTCTGCGGCCCTGCTCGCCTACGCAGGCCTTTCCAGCATACTGTCGCTGATAGACATAGCCGTGTTCCTGCTGCCCCTCGTAGTAGTCAAGGTTGCATCGGCGGTTTATGGTGGTCGGGAGACATTTGAAAAGCGGTTTGGGGGGATCGTGAGATCCACGCTGCTGATCGGATTAGGCTTCCTGGCGATGGTTGCCTGGTGGTACATCCCAGCCGTCCTCCCCTACGGGGTCGGCAGGTACTTCTACGGCCGCGGTGTTCCGCCGGGCATACTGGATGTCCTGTTCTTGTTGAGGCCTCCATCCTACATGCCGGCCGTCCAGCTTCCCGTGACGGTCGTGGGCATCCTCGGAGTGTTAGTCGTGTTGTTGAAGAGGGAGTCCCGCGGTGTCACACTCCTCTCGTTCTTCGCCCTGATAACGGGTATGGTCTACGTCATCCAGTTCCAGAGTGTCAGGTTCATACTCCTCATAGGCCTCTCCCTGACGATGCTCGGAGGGTACTTCATAGCCAACGTGCCAGAGCTCCTCTCGAAGGCGACTGGAGGCGTGCTGGACGAGTTCATAGGTCGTGTAGACGGTTACGTCCGGTCGGTGTTCAGTAGGAGGGGACTTAGTCTGGAAAAAGGGGTTGGCAGGATATTCGTTCTGACGTTGGTATCCCTATGTATAGCGGCTCCGATAGTCGCCTACTACGCCCCCACGTACAAGGGCATGGCCGCCGTGGACGACACCGTGTACGGCTCGGACGAGTACCTGACCGCCACATGGCTTTGGCAGCACGCTGGCACTTCGTACAGGGTTTACGTGATGTACGGAGACCACTACAGGGGCTCTCAGTGGGTAAACACCTTCTACCCGGAGCTCATGCAGGTCCTCGGCGGGTACGACCAGGGAGCCCTGACCGACGAGCCTTTCGTGTTCGACAACCTCGTCAAGTGGGGTGCCGACGCCTCCCAGCTGCATGACATGGCCGTTAAGTACCACGTCAAGTACATAGTCGTCGAGAAGACTTGGGGTAAGTGGACGGACGAAACCTGGGGCAAGTTCCTCGACGAGAGGTACTTCAGACCAGCCTCGGAGGTAAACGACCGCCTCGTCTCGGCTATGGTCTTCGAGGTCTTAGACGTAAAGCCCATACCCCCCTCCGAGCTACAGTACAGGTATGTCTACTGGAGCATCTGGAGGCTTTTAGGCCTCGTTGCCTCTTTAGTGCTCACGTTTACGTACATGCAACTAATGAGGGTTGAGTGGCTTGTGAGGTTAAGCAAGGAAACTTTACAGGGGGTCCTTGATCAGGTGGTACATAGAATGCGACATTTTTCATTAAGTCAAAGCAAGATGGCTATTCTTGGAGCCGTTTTTGTCTTGGCCTTCGTCCTCTATGCCTATAGCCCCGTTCTCTATGGTTTTCCGAAGGGTGGGGATGCTCCTAACGCCCTCTCGATGATCAGATACTTGGAGAAGTGGTGGCCTCACTTCCCGAGGTGGAACACGGAGTGGGGCTGTGGGTATCCCTTCCTAACCTTCTACCAGCCTCTTGGGATTGTCTTCACGTTCCTCCTCAGCAAGGCCCTCAACCTCTCCATCTTTACAGCCTACAAGATTATGATGCTCCTCATCGTCACGTCCGCATCCCTAGCGCTCTACCTGCTCTCCCTTCTTCTGTTTGAAGACGAGGTGGTGGCCTCAGCCGTCGCTTTCCTCTACCTCTCCACGCCGGGGAGCTTCGACAACTTAATCTACTGGGGAGTCTACATCGAGCATTTTGGATATCCCTTACTCATCGCATCGATGCTGTTGCTATATTTATACGTGAAAAGCCTGAAAAGAGGTTTTCTCATCGCCTCTATCATCTCTTACGTCCTCCTTCTGCTCTCACACTCCTTGATAGCCGCCTTAGGCACCGTTATTCTATTTACCTACCTCCTCTGGCTACATTTCAGAGAAAGTCTTCCACTAACTCAGTTCATCAAAACCTCCCTTCTCTTCTTTGGATTCGGCGTTTCTCTCACAGCCTTTTGGTATGCACCCTTCGTGTCTTTTGGAGCCTTTAAGAAAATCGGCATTGCATCACCTAAAACCTGGGGTCCTCTCAGCATTGAGCAGCTAGTTGGCCTGCCTGGCAGCGGTTTTACGAGGCTGGCCCCATGGACTGTTCTACTTGCTACTATAGGTGGCTTTGTTTCCCTGAAGAAGAAGACAAACAGGTTTCTCCTCTTTTGGGCTCTCATATTCTTATTTTACTTAGAAGCGAATAGGTTTGCTATTTTCTATCCCTTATACGGAGGAGTTACTCATCCTCAACGCTTCCTCCCCTGGGCTTCAATATTCCTATCCCTGCTGGGAGGTCAAGCAGTAAAATTTGCCAGAACCCGAATCACATCGAAGAGGTTCTTGGCTTTTATGGTAGTTACGGTAGTGGCGCTTCCCTTGGCATATGTTCGGAGAGTCGAGGTTCTGGGGGCGATGCATCATGAGGGAACGTTTGCGCTGATGAGGGAACTTTCAGATGTTGTCGATGGGAGAATAGCTTTCCCCGGATACACGGGGCAGTTCCACGAGACCTTTAATCTCGTCTCTAACGAGTCTCAACTCTTGAATTATCAGAGAACATCGGCTCCTAACTTGGCTTGGATAGAAATGGCAGACGCCTATCTCTTTAAGGGCTTCGGAGGAGTGGAGGAGGCTGTGGCTGTCTGCAGGTGGTACGGCTTAGAGTATCTATTCTTAGACGAGGGATCCGACACGCCTTGGGCTACGGCCAGCCGATACTTCGAGGAGGTGTGGAGGGGCCATGGATACAGGCTCTTCAGGGTTGTTAACTCGACCCCTTACGCCTCTGTTGGGGATAGGCGTAGAATACTCGTCGTGGGAGACAGGTACGCCTACGAGAACATCTTCTGGACCCTCATC
>CAZEET010000098.1:0-3296 GCA_964511325.1 uncultured Candidatus Bathyarchaeia archaeon
GGCGCCGGGGGTGGGATTTGAACCCACGCGCTCCCGAGGAGCACCAGTTTTCAAGACTGGCGCCGTATCCTGGCTTGGCTACCCCGGCCACCTTTATGGTGCCGCTCGGCGCTCTAAATCTTTATCGTTGAGACAAGCTGGAGGAGATAGATGAGATACTCTACGACTATTAGTGGGTCTTCTTGATCTCCTCCCTCCCTTTCTTCGAAGGAGGGGGATTTAGAGGAGTAGAAGGATGAGTAGAACTGATATTAGGCCTGTTGTGTAGATGCCGTCGAAGGTTCCTGCTCCGCCGATGCTGACGATGGGCGCCCCTAAACGTGGTATCCGGTGGAGGTTGAGGAGGTCGGCCCCTATGAGGGTTCCGAGGGTTCCACCTATATAGGCGATCCTCATGGGGTTCGACGGTGTTCCTACCTGGTAGATGAGGAGGGTTGCCAGAGCCGTTATCGTAGGCGGTATAAAGGCTGGAGTCGCTATGCCGAGACCTCTGACAACTCTGGAGGCCTTATGAACGATGAGGGAGACGATGAGGAGGACGACGAGGATCTTAATATAGGTCACCATGGGATCGGGTTCACTCACCGGTATGGCGTAGAGGAGTAGGTAGAGGGAGACGAGGAGGGGAACGAGGGCGCCTCCGACGTTCAATGCGATGACGGTTCTACGCCAACCCATTTCGACTTGGGGTATATACCAGGTGACGCCGAAGAAGGAGACCTCCCGATAGGTGTATATGGGCTGGAGAGATTCCAGCTCAGCTATAGGTATGTTGACGAAACTACCGAGAAGACTGAGGAGCAGAAAGGTGAGGAAAAGCTCCGGGGGGAGGCCGAGATACTCAACGAAGACGGCTCTGAGAAAGAGGGAGATTATGGGCATTAGCATCAGAAGCCACAGTAGGAGTATGGTGAAGTAGAGCATCGAGATCGGTCGGAAGATCAGGCGTCTATACGAGGTGGTCAATCTACAACAACTTACGCTTTCTAGATTTTAAACAACCTCTCCGCATTTCGGGTCGTCGTCTTAATGATCTCCTCCAGAGGGGCCTCCTTCAACTCCGCTAGGGCTTTAGCAACCAGTGGTAGAACAGCTGGCTCGGAGGGATGGCCGCGATATTCCACGGGGGAGTCTGTTTCAAGCAGTATGCGCTCCAGTGGCGCCTCCTTTAGGGCTGCCCTGTGATGCTTGCTATACTCGGCTGCGGGGGTGGCCGAGATGTAATATCCAGCGTCCAGGAGCTCCTTTAGGATGTCTAAGGGGCCTGAATACCAGTGGAAGACAGCCCTCTCCGGGCCATGTCTCAGCAGTAGGTCCAGGGCGTCTCTCCAGCTTCCTCGGCTGTGTATGGAGACTGGCTTATCATACTCCACCGCCATCTCCAATTGCCGCACATATATCTCCCTCTGCCTCTCCCTCACAGCCTTATTCTTCCTCGCCTCCCTGCTCCAATAGTCCAACCCAATCTCGCCGACGGCCACACAGCGATCTAGGTGCTCCTCAACAAACCTGAGGGTTTCCTCCACATCCTCCTCAAACCACTCGGTGGGGTGAATCCCCAGGGCCGGATAGACATAGCCCGGATAGGTCTCAGCCCATTTGAGGGTTAGCCTGCAGGCTCTCATGTTAGCTCCGACGGCTATTATAGCATCAACACCAGCCTCTCGAGCCCTATTAACTATCGGCTCCATCTCGTCGAAATCGTCGAGGTGGGCGTGGGTATCTATCAGCCTCCGAGGCATCTATCTCCACCTCTCAAGCTCCTTCTCCAATTCGGCTTCCATTTGTCTCTCCCGTAGCAGGTACCAGGTGAACCAGGTGATGGTGAAGGTGGGGAGCGCGTCGAAGCCGGGAACTAGCTCTAGGAGGGTGATGAAGCCCAGCCAGGAGAAGGCTAAGACGGCAAAGACGAGTCCGGCGAAGTCTAGGATGTCCCCCATTATAGGTATCAATAAGGGCGGTATGAGATACTCGATGAAGTCCAGGGTGAGGCAGATAGCTAGCAGGGCAAGCTCATCAGCGTATAGGCCTAGGAGTAGGGGGCGCCTCGACTTCATCTCCCTCATCTTGTCTGAAGTGGCAATAGAATGTTCTCCTCATCTGAGATTATGATGATGGTGCCCCCCTTCTCAGCTACATCCCTCAGGGTCTCCAGGTAGATGTAGAGGTTCGTCAACTCTCCCACATCCACTCCCTCCTCGGCAGCTATCAGCTCTATCGCTCTTCTCGTGGCGTTGGCTATGATGAGCCTTGAAGTGGCTAGGCCCTGAGCCTCGATGATCTTGGCCGCGGCGGTGGCGTTGGCCAAGACCAGCATCCTCGTCCTATTATACTCCGCGGCTATGGCGAGCTGTTCAGCCGCCAGCTTCGCCTCTATCGCCTTTACGAAGGCATCTGGCAGCGCTATCCTCCTGAGGTCAATGCCCTCAAGGATTATGGCTCCATGAATCGAGGGCTCCTCCTGGAAGGCTTTCACCAGCTCCTCCTCCAGCATGGCGCTTATGACTCCCCGCTTCTCTATGGTCTCAATCGCATTGAACTGGACGATGAGATTCCTCACTGTCTCCCTTATGATGGGTATGATGGCCTTCTCCTTCCAATCCATCGCCGGGAAACGCCTGTATAGGTTGACAACCTCCGAGGGGAGAACCCTCCATCGGACGGTGATGTCCACCTTCACCTCCAAGCCGTCCTTTGTCAGGGTCTCCACAGCCGGGAAATCGCCTAGCTGTCCACCTTCGCTCCACATATGGATGCTGTCCGTCGCCACGTAGACGGTGTAGACGCTGGCCCAGGGAGGCTTGAAGAAGTAGCGGGCGTAATTGCCGTCGCCGACGGCTCTGGTGGAGCCGAGGATGGGGTCGACGATGATGGCGACATAGCCGACGCCTATATGGCCGACGCTGAAGAGGAGCATGGAGCCGACGATGATTATAAGGAGGACGGCGACGGCGGCAGCCCTCCCAACCCTAGGTCTACCCTCAAAGCTCCGCTCAAAGTATCTCCTACTCAAGGGGCATCACCTCGGAAAGAGGTTGGAGGGAAGATAAACCTTCCTGAACAGGGCGGCTAATCCCTTATACCCTCCAAGACGCTGATGACATTCCATATGCGAGTCCTCGTATACATCGGCATATTCGGATCCTGAGATATCTCATCGAGAAGGTCTATGGCGTTCGCCGCCCTGGCAGCGGGTGTGAGACTCTCATCTAATAGTATCTCGGAGGCCTTTCGAGCCGTTCGGCGGATATTCCTCGGCGTGGTGTGATCCTCGGCCACCCTGTTCAGGATGGCCA
>CAZEET010000099.1:0-3280 GCA_964511325.1 uncultured Candidatus Bathyarchaeia archaeon
CCAAGGTCACTATAGACGCCTATAGGGTAGACCCAGATGAGGGGGAGCGCCTCGCCAGGGGCGACCCCTGGGCCGGCTATGAACCCGACGTCATAGACTTCCTACGCCGATGCGATACCGAGGAGGAAGCCCTGGAGATCATCGACTACCTAGAGCGCCGAGGCGAGATAACATCCGAACGGGCTGAGGAGCTCCGGAGACAGCTGAGGGAGAGGGGTGTCAGAAGCTTCGGGGAGAAGAAGGAGCCTGGATACTACCTCAGAGACCTATGATGCGGGAAAGGGTTTAAGGCCTCGGGGCATACATCTATCGATATCCTTGCCTCCGCTGGTAGGCCTCGTGGGTAAGCCTAACGTGGGGAAGAGCACCTTCTTCTCCGCCGCCACCCTGAAGATCGTTGAGATAGCCGAGTATCCCTTCACCACCATCGAGGCCAACAGGGGGGTGGCCTATCTAAGAATTCCCTGCGTATGCAAGGAGCTAGGCGTCAAAGACAACCCTGTCAATAGCCTATGCATCGACGGCGTCAGGCTGTTGCCCGTTGAGCTCATAGACTGCCCAGGCCTCATCAGGGGCGCCCATAGGGGCAGGGGCCTAGGGAACAAGTTCCTAGATGAGGTTCGAAGGGCCGATGCACTCATAGTCCTCTGCGACGCAGCCGGCATGACCGACGATGAGGGTAGGCCGGTTCCGTCTGGGAGCCACGACCCCATCAAGGATGTCAAAATGTTCGAGGAGGAGTTTGACCTCTGGCTTCTAGGTCTCATCAAGAAGGATTGGGAGCGGCTGGCGAGGAGGGCTGAATCGGCCAGGGAGGAGATAGGCAGACATCTCGAGGTGAGGCTGTCAGGCTTAAGGATCACTAGGGAGCATATCTCCCAGGCCATAGAGCATCTCAGCCTCGACCCCTATAAGGCGAGGAGCTGGAGCGATGAGGAGCTCCTAGATTTCACCCGAGAGTTGAGGAGGGTCTCTAAGCCTCTCCTCGTCGCAGCCAACAAGGCGGACAGGGATGAGGCTGAGGAGAATATCGAGAGGCTGAGGGATGCCGGATACCGAGTGGTGCCGACATCAGCTGAAGCCGAGCTGGCGCTGAGAAGGGCTGCTCAAGCCGGCATCATCAACTATACCCCTGGAGATCCAGACTTCGAGGTGCTGCAGCCGGAAAAGCTGACGGGGAGGCAGCGGAGGGCCTTAGAGATGATCCGGGAGCGGGTGCTAGAGCGCTGGGGCTCGACAGGCGTTCAGCAGACGCTGAATGACGCCTTCTTTAAACTCCTCAACATGATACCCGTCTACCCCGTTGAGGATGCTGAGCGCTACACGGATCACCAGGGCCGTGTGCTCCCCGACTGCTACCTGGTGAGGAGGGGGACGACGGCGAGGGAGTTTGCAGCCCTCATTCACAGCGAGCTCGCCGAGAGCTTCATCTACGCCGTAGATGCGAGGACGAAGAGGAGGCTCGGCGAGGATTATCCGCTTAGAGAGGGGGATGTCATCAAGATCGTCGCAGCCAAGGCCCGGAGGGCTTAGTTCAGATCCTCGTAGGGAGCCGTAACCCTGTTGAGAAGATAGTACTCCGCGAGGTATCGTAGGTATCGGGCGATATATCCATGATAACTCCACTTCCTGAGGCGTCTAGGGGAGGTCCAGAGGGTTATCTCAGCGATGTAGGCGTATCGCCCTAGATGCCGCCCCCTTAAGGCTAGGTCGAGGTCCTCACAGGCATATAGATCCTCCCTGAAGCCCCCGATCTTCTCGAAGCAGCTCCTCCGATAACAGGGGCAGGAGAAGTAGCTGAGCTTATAGAATCCCAGGAGGTTTGACACCCTCCTAGCAGCGTTATTTAACTCATACATCAACCTCTCCAGAGGTCTGCCGTCGAGAGGCAACACCCTGCAGAGAGCAGCTGCCACCGAGGGCTCCCTTAGATATGCCTCGAAGACCTCTAGGCAGTGGGGCTCCATCAGGGTGTCGGCGTCCAAGAAGAAGAGGAGCTCACCCTTCGCCACGCTGGCGCCGAGATTTTTCGCGTAAGAGACATCATGGGGCCTCCTCTTCTCGGCCTCCAACACCCTGAAGCCATATCGCTCGGCCACCTCGACGGTTCCATCATCGCTTCCCCCATCTACGATGATAACCTCATAATCCCCATAGGTCTGCCGGGTTATCGAGCTCAGGCAGGCATTGAGATTCTCCTCCTCATTGAGGGTGGGAATGATGATGGAGAAGAGGCTCCCCATGGAGACTCCTCCATGCGGCCTCCTCTAAGCTATCGGCGGCTTATCCAGCCGACTCCCTTATCGCTCTTGATGGCTGGATGATGGGGATCCACGAGGATGACCTCATACCACTTATACATGCCATCCTCCCAGACCCAGTAGGAGTTTAAAACCTCCAGATTCGGATACTTCCGGGCCGCCCTCTCCTCCGCGATGAGCCTCAAACTCTTAGCCGATGTGATCTTCGCTACGCCCATCCGCTTCTGACGGCGTCCCATCCTCGGCCTAGGCTTCCTACGGCCGCCCCTGCGAACCCGGACACGGACGACGATGAACCCCTTCTTCGCCTTGTAGCCCAGCCTCCGGGCTCTGTCGATCCTCGTCGGCTTATCTATACGAACTATCGCCGGCTGACGACGCCATCGGATGGCCCTCTGTCTCATTAGCTCCGCTAGGTAGCCCTCCTTGGGTCGACGCCAAAGCCGTTGTAGATACCTATACATCTCCAGCCCTCCGATTACCGGAGGAATAGGGGCTGGAGTTAATAAAGGTTTGCGGCTAGAGCAGCGAATAGAGGATGAAGAGGGGTAGGAAGACGTTGGCTACGAGGCTGATGACGGTTATAAGCGTATTCAGCGAGGGACCGGCGGTGTCCTTGAAGGGGTCTCCGACAGTGTCGCCTATGACGGCGGCCTTATGGGCCTCTGAGCCCTTACCCCCATAGGCTCCCTCCTCGATATACTTCTTTGCGTTATCCCATAGGCCTCCGGCGTTGGCCATCAGCAAAGCGAAGAGGAGGCCTGAGAAGATGGAGCCTGCGAGGTAGCCTCCGAGAGCCTCGACGCCGAAGATGAAGCCGACGATGAGGGTCGTCGCTATCGCCAGGAGACTCGCCGGCATCAGCTCCTTTAAGGCTCCCCTCGTCGCTATATCGACGCAGGCCGCGTAGTCAGGCCTCGCATCTGGTTTGCCTTCCCTTAGGCCGGGGATCTCCCTGAATTGTCTTCGAACCTCCTCTATCATCCTGAAGGCGTTTCTGCCGACGCCGAGCATCACCT
>CAZEET010000100.1:0-3251 GCA_964511325.1 uncultured Candidatus Bathyarchaeia archaeon
GATATTCAGCTCCGACTCTACGGGCCTCATCCTCGAAGACCCTTATGAACTCCTCACCGATGATCCTCCTCTTCTCCTCGGGATCGACGACGCCTCTGAGACGTTTTAGAAATCGCTCCCTCGCGTCGACGACGACTAGGTTGACCCCCAGCCCTTTCAGAGCCTCGGCCACCGCCTCGGATTCGCCTTCACGCATCAATCCCGTGTCGACGTGAACCGCTATGAGGCGGTCTCCGAGGGCCTTGGAGGCGAGGACCGCTGCCACCGTTGAGTCTACACCTCCGCTGACGGCGATGACGGCCCTAGAGTCTCCGACAACCTCTCTAATCTCCCTGATGGACTTCTCAACTGTATCCTCAGGTCTCCAGTTCGCCTCGCAGCGGCAGACCTCGAAGAGGAAGTTGGCGAGCATCTCTATACCCCGCTCAGTGTGCACCACCTCTGGATGCCACTGCAGCCCGTAGAGGGGTTTATCCCTATGCCTAAAGGCGGCTATGGGAGAGACATCTGTGTGAGCGAGGGTTTCGAACTCCGGTGGGAGCCTGAAGACGGTGTCTCCATGGCTCATCCACACCCGCTCTATGGGTCTCATACCCTTTAAGACGCCGACGGCCTTGTCTATGTGGACATAGGTGATGCCGTATTCTCGGCGTTCACCTCGTCTGACCTCTCCTCCATGGATGTATGCCAAGAGTTGATGGCCGTAGCAGAGGCCGAGGATGGGTAGGCCGAGGTCGAGTATGCCCCTATCGATGGTGGGGGCATTCTCCTCCGTGACGCTGGCTGGACCGCCTGAGAGGATGATACCCTTAACTCTCATCGCTTTGAGGCCCTTGATCTCCTCCGGGGTTGCGTCGCAGGGGAATATCTCTGAGTAGACGCCTAGCTCCCTGACCCTGCGGGCTATAAGGTGGCAGTATTGACCTCCGAAGTCGAGGACTACTATGCCGTCAGGCTTCTCCATCAACCCTAAAGTTGAGTCAACCCTTATAGATGTTCGCTGGTGCACTTCTTTTAATAGGGCTTAGAGCGATGCTTAAGCCATGAAGGCTGCCATTCTCGGCTGCGGCTCTGGCGGCCTCACCATGGCCGTAGATCTAGGATTACGGGGATTCGAAGTGAAGCTCTATGACTTCCCCGAGTTCGCTGCGAATCTCCGAGCTGTGGAGGAGCTGGGATATATCGAGGCCCACGGTGAGATTGAGGGACGTGTGGAGCCTGAGGTGGTCGAAAGCATCGAAGAGGCGGTAGAGGATGTCGACATCATCTTCCTAACCATAAGGGCCTATGGGGCCGAGAGATTCATCGCTGGGGCCTCGAGGCATATGGAGCCTGGTCAGATAATCCTAAACTGGTCCTCCTACTTCTCGACCCTCCGATGCTATAGGCTATTTAAGGAAAGGGCTCCCGAAGACGCGATACTGGCTGAGGGTGCTATACTCCCCTACTTCGCCAAGCCTCTGGAGTCTGGAGTTATGTGGGTCTACGCCGTGAAGCAGCATCTCTGGGCCTCAGCCATGCCGAGTAGAGATAACCCCCGATTGATGAAGGTGCTACGCGAGTTCTTCCCAAACTGCCATCCCATGAGAGATGTCTTAGAGACCAGCTTGATGAATCCAAATCTCCAACCTCATGTTCCTCCCACACTGCTAAACGTCGGAGCGTGGGAGCGGTGTGGGGGAGACTTGGACTTCTATGGTTCTTTGATAACGCCGAGCGTCGCAGTGGTGATGGAGGCCGTTGACGAGGAGCGTATAGCTGTTGGGGCTGCGCTTGGATTGAGTTTGATGCCTAAACCTAAGGTTTTGAAGCTGGAATATGGCCGATATGGCGTAAGGGGCGATTCGATGTATGAGGTCTACAGCACCCTCAAATCCCATAGGGGTTGGAGGCCGAGGATGACCTTGAAGGAGTTCGCTCAGAGAACAGCCTTCGGAGAGGATCTCCTCTACGGCTATGTCCCCATCTCATCGCTGGGTGATCAACTCGGCGTGGAGACCCCAACGATAGATGCCTTAGTGAACCTGGCTTCCATAGTGGTAGGCAGGGATCTCTGGAGCGAGGGCATAACCGTCGAGGAGCTAGGCCTTCAAGGTCTCTCAGCCGAGGAGATGGTGCGATATGTCGCTGAGGGACGTTAACCTGGACATCAGCTTCAGGGTTGGGGAAAGGTTATAATCGCCTGCTCTAACTTTCCTTATGGAGTGGCTTCTATGAGTGGAATACTACTCGTCAGAGACATTATGACGAGGAATGTAAAGACGGTGAGAACCGACGACTCGGTTCTCAGCGTTGTGAGGAAGATGAACAAGTTTAGAATAGGCTCCCTGATAGTCACCAACAACGGCAGACCTGTCGGCATCATAACGGAGCGGGATATATTGGAGAAGATCGTGGAGCAGCGCCTCGACCCCGAGGCCATATTGGCGAGGCACATAATGTCGAGTCCCCTCATCACCATCGATCCGAACACGCCGGTGGAGGATGCGGCGAGGCTGATGGCTGAGAAGCAGATTAAGAGGCTCGCCGTCGTCGAGGATGATAGGCTCGTCGGCATCGTCTCCTCGACGGATATCATGAGGGCCAGCCCGACGCATATAAGCATCCTAGAGGAGCTCCTCAGAGTGGAGTAGTCTCTCCCGCTGTGGGGTGGGGGAGATGTGTAAGCTGAGGTCGAACATCGTAAAGAACTGTAGGCGATGTAAGGCGAGCTATCGGAAGTATTGCCCCTATCGTAAGAGGAGGTGAGTCTAAAGCTCCACCTCCACCTCTATCGGTATCCCCCTCCTCACACTCTGGGTGACGATACAGAAGTCCTCGAAGATCTCAAGGCATCGAGAGATATCCCTCTCCTTCTCCCTAAGTCTAGGCTTAACTCTAACCCTCATCTCCTTGATCCTCCAACGGCCCCGTTCATTCCGAGCCAGCTTCCCCTCCACAATGGCGTCGACGCCCTCCACGTCGACACGCATCTTCCGGAGGCAGAATAGGAGGCTGGCTGAGAGACAATTACCGACGGCGGCCGCCACCAATCTATGGGCGTTAGGGCCGAGGCTCTTACCGAGGGGTGGAGGCTCATCAATGATGATGGGTTTAACCTCCTCCAAGTCGAAGTGAGCCTCGTAGACGAACTCCTCAAGGTTCTTAACCTCAACCCTGAAGGGCTTCTCCTCAGACATCTCCATTAAAGGCGCCGAATAGATAATTAAAGGGTTCGAGTTCAGCCATTCGATCGGCCTCTGGTTGAGACC
>CAZEET010000101.1:0-3161 GCA_964511325.1 uncultured Candidatus Bathyarchaeia archaeon
GCGCCCGGCTGTTAACCGGATGGTCGACGGTTCAAATCCGTCCGGCGGCGCCACGAACAAAGCAGCGACACTTACTCTATGGTAGATTCAAATTACAGAAAAGTAGGAAATGGGTCTCCAAAATATTTAGATAAAGTTGAGGAGTAATTCATCCTCTTTAAGCATCTATAAAATTTTAAAATTAAAAGATAAAAAAGATAAATTAGGGAAAGTAGTTAGGATAGAGGTTAAGGGTTTGTTTGATCAAGAGCTAATATGGAAAATTAGGTCGAGATTTCCAAGGGCGGAGAGAGATTTCAGGGGAAGAAGGCGGGCATTTTTAGATAACGGAACGGGAACCCTAGTGTTGGGAAAGGCCGCGGAGGAAGAGGCGAGGGCTCGAGTCGATTTCAGCGCAAATGTCGATGGGATCTTCGACGAGTCGAAGGGGGCTGAAGAGATCATATATGAAGGAAGATCAGCGATCGCCGATCTTCTAAATGCTCCTTCTCCAGATAACATCGTCTCCGGAGAGTCAGCGACAAGCCTATTATTCCATCTAAGTTACGCTATTGGGAAGAAGCTTACAGGCAGCGAAAATGTTGTGTCAACTGACTATGAGCACTATGCGAACTTAAGTCCCTGGTTTGAGTTGAAGAGAAGGGGGCTTATCAAGGAGGTAAGACTGGCGAGATTCAAGGAAGATGGTTCACTCGACCTTGATCATCTCGGCAGTCTCGTCGACGATAAGACTTGCGTAGTCTCGGTATCGGCTGCATCAAATGTTCTAGGAACAAAGACCGACTTGGAGAGCGTCGGCAGGCTAGCGAGGGAGGTTGAGGCATACTTCATCGTCGACGCGGTTCATCATATACCTCATGGACCTATAGATGTTCAGGTAGTGAACTGCGACTTCCTCATCTTCTCAGGCTACAAATTCTTCTGTTCTCATGGGAGCTTTATGTATGGAAGGAGGGAATGCCTCGAGGAGTTGAAGCCCTATAAGGTTAAGCCAGCTCCCTCCTATCCTCCCGTAAGCTGGGAGTTAGGTACTAGAGACCAGGCGAAGTTTGCTGCCATCAAAGCCGTGATCGATCACCATGTTTGGCTCGCAAAGCAAGTTGAAGATAAATTCGAGGGCAAATTCACTGGCTATAGGGATAGGAGAAGGGCGTTGAAGATTGCACTCGCAGCTGTGGAGGAGTATGAAAAGACTATTTCAAGGGCTATGCTGGAAGGCACATCCAATGCGCCTGGACTTAATGAAATGTCACATGTGAAGCTATATGGCATCTTGGATAGCAGTAGAGTTGATGAGAGAGATCCAACATTCTCCTTCGAGGTTGAGGGAATGGATCCCGATGAGGTTGTAAGGAGGCTCTGGGTCGACTATGCCATAGCCCTTAGGGCGGAAGACTACTACTCCAGGGTTCCAGATGTATATAAGAAGCCAAAGATCATCCGTGCCACCTTCGTTCAGTACAACACCCTAGAAGAGGCGGAGAATCTTCTTAAGGGGTTAGCTGAGATGAAATCCTGAGAGCGCTTCTTTTTTAACTAAATGTAAATTTGTCTATGAGATTTCACAACATCTCACGGAGATATGTATGAAATGCATATCTCTATGGGACACCATCTCCAGGGAGTTCCCCAGGAGCAAGTTTCTCTATTTTAGGTTGAATCGCTGACGTGCAATTCACTTTTGATATTATATTTCCCTCAAAGAGCGGGGCCTCCCCCAGGGGTATAGTATAATATGGCTCCCATTGAGGATCCCCTAGTGGATTTGTCGCATCACTATTGACATCTCCCCGTGCATCTCTCGTCCCTTCTCCGCATATCTCTCCGTCCTTCTCCCCATACCTCTACCTACATCCCCTCATATCTCCTCTGAGACGCTTCCGCAGGCCCTCCGCATCAATATCTTCAACCATAGAGTTTAGATTCCGATGCTGACTGTGAAGGGCAAATCCATCAGGGCTGAGATACCTCATGAGCTGGATGCCTCCGCTAAGCAAGGGCGACCTAGGCACCGAGGAGGCTCCATCTGAGGGTGAGAAATCCACATCCGGAGAGGAGGCCATCGACTCGTTGTTAGACCCGATGGCTCAGGCCACGTAGAGGGCTGTCGTGAAGGCTATTAGGGCTGTGGCCTCCAGATTATGGAGAATCTCTTATAGTCGTATCTCCTAAGGCCATCTTCACCCTCGATGTAACTTCCTCTCCCCTCTCTTACCTCCTCTAGGGCCTCCAAGACTTCTCGCAGTATGTCTCCTTCTATCCAGGGTTCATTATGACCTGGCATTAACCGGTTGTATAGGTGACCCAAGTCTATGAGTCTCCTATAGCTCTCTATGAGCTGATCTATGTCGCCGCCTGGCAGATGCGTATAGATGGCCCCGGTGTAGAAGAGATCTCCAGTCCATAGAAGCCTGCTCCCCCGGTCGAGGAGGCAGATGGAGTCTGGGCTATGCCCTGGAGTGTGGATCACCTCCAATCTCCGGCCGCCTAGGTCTATGACATCGCCGTCGTGGAGCCATCTCGTCACCCTGAAGGGCGGAACATGATATGTGTCCGGGTCGAAGCCCTCCGGGAGGGGCTTCCAAACCAGGCCCTCGGCGAGGAGCTCCGCAGCCTCTCGGTGGGAGTAACCCCTCTCAGCCGTCCTCCTGGCAATGGGGTGGTCATAGATGGCAACCTCATCGAAGAGGTGGTTTCCGGCAACATGATCGAGATGGTGATGGGTGTTGACCACAATCACCGGGAGCTCCGTATAATGCTCAGCGAGGGTTTTTATGTTGTCTATGCCCGTCCCCGTATCTATTAATGCGGCCCTCTCCTCGCCGATGACGAGGTAGGATAAGGCCTCCTCAAACTGGCCTGGCTCATAGAAGGCGTAGACATCCGGCTCTATCCTGTAGACCTCGAACCAGGGCTGAGGGGACTCTACACTTTCAAGCTGCGCATAGATGGGCCTCGGCAGAGCCCTCCACCACTCCCTAGGCCTCACAACATCCTCCTTAGAATTCATCCCCTTCAACAACCCCTGATAACTCTTAAACTGTTGGGTTGAAAAATTATAAGTATCCTATCTATCCTGGTAGATGAGATGAGTAGCCTTTCCGGGAGGCTATCCTATCTCCGAACGCTTCCAAGGGATGTTCAGATCATCATCTATACTC
>CAZEET010000102.1:0-3132 GCA_964511325.1 uncultured Candidatus Bathyarchaeia archaeon
GTGACCGGGGCGCCGCCGATGATGACCTTCACCTGGTCTCTTAGCCCAGCCTCCTTTAGGGCTTCGATGACCTCCTTCTGCTTCATCATCGTCGTCGTCATCAATGCGCTTAGGCCGAGGATGTCTGGTTTGAGCTCCCGAACTTTCTCCACGAAGGCCTGCGTTGGGATGTCGACGCCGATGTCTATGACCTCGAAGCCGGCTGCCTTCAGCATCGTCGCCACTATGTTCTTCCCTATGCTGTGGATGTCTCCCTCCACGGTTCCGATGAGGAATCGGCCTACGGCTTCACGGGCTGCGCCTCGCCGCTCTATCTCCCTGTTGAGTATCTCAGCTCCAGCCTCCATGGCCTGGGCCGCTGCGATGAGCTCCGTGATGAAGGCCTCACCCCTCCCGAAGCGGTCTCCCACCTCCCTCAGACCCTTGGCTAAGCCCTTCTCCAGGGCCTCAACGGGGTCTAGGCCCACCCTGACGGCCTCCTCAGCCAGCCTCCTGGCCTCCTCCTCATCATAAGCCTTAACGGCCTCCTCCATACGCTTGAGGAGCTCCTCCTTCTCCATCGGTCATCCCAAAGAAAGAAATGGCTCTTGAAGTTATTTTAAAGCCTTTAGGGAGAACGCCTACCCGTCATCTCCTCCACGGTGATCTCGCCCACGAGGACGTCACCCAGCATCTCCTCGCTTAGGGTCTCAGCCGCCTCTGAAGCCCCATACTTCCTCAACAGCATCCTCAAGGCCTTCAACCGCTCCTCAGCCTCCTCTAGGAAGCGGACACGGCCATAGATGATGACGCTTCGATATTCGACGCTGAACTTACAGGGCGTCGCCCCAGGTAGAAGCCTCCCCACCTCCTCAACCTGGAAGCAGACTCGGGGATTACATCTCATAGCCTCGATCTTCCGCCCTCTGGGATAAGAATGAAAATAGATACGACCGTCATGATAGACGAAGCCGATGGGAACCACATAGGGTTCACCGTCGACACAGAGGCCTAAATGACCGACGAGAACCCTCTCTAGGAGAGCCTCCATCTCACCCCGCTCCAAACAGCACACCACCCTAAAGAGAGACTTAAAGATATATGAAGAGGCCAGTCTAACACTATAGAGGCCCCGGTAGCTCAGCGGTCAGAGCGGCAGCCTTGTAAGCTGTTGGCCGCGGGTTCGAATCCCGCCCGGGGCTTGAATGCTTCTTTTTCCCGCCCCTCAGCCTCGCCTCTCGAAAACCCGATCATAGAAGGGTCTCATTGCTTCTCGCTCATGGGCTGAGGGGTTTCGGGCATGTTGAAGGAGGAATGAATTGAGATGAGGGTTTCGCATAGACCTTTATAGGAGTCCCTTCTTCACTGCCTTCGCTAGATGTGATCCGGCTGCCATGAAGTCTTCGACTGCTGCTTCGGTGATCTCCTCCGCCGCCCTCTGGGCCTTGACCATCACCTCCTCCTCGTCTAGGGTGAGGATTTGCCGCTCCTTCATCACGATCCTGCCGTCTATGATGACCGTCTCAACCTCGTCTCCCCTGGCGCTGTAGACGATGTTGGGTGCTATGTTCCTGACCGGCTTATGGAGTATCGGCATCATGTGAGGCTTCTTCAAGTCTAGGATTATGATGTCAGCTCTCTTCCCCTCCTCTAGGGAGCCTATCTCGTCGCTTAGGCCTAGGGCTTTGGCTCCCTCTATGGTGGCGATCCTGAGGATCTTCCAGGCTGGAAGCAAGGTGGGATCTCGATGCCGAGTCTTGTTGAGGAGGGCCGCTATCTTCATCTCCATTAACAGGTTGTGACAGTTGTTTCCGCAGGCCTGATCCGAGCCTATAGCGGCGGCCTTCCCTCCCAGGGAGAGATAGAGGGCAAGGGGCGGAGTGACGCCGTCTATGAGGGCGATGCTGGAGGGACAGCTCACGTAGTGGACGCCCCTGGAGGCGAGGAGGGTGATCTCCTCCTCCGAGGCATGATGACAATGAACCGCGAGGAGCCTATCATCTAGATAACCTATGGAGTCGAGGAATCGGATTGTGGAGGTGCCATATCTCAACTTGATCTGGATGGCCTCCCTCCCCCCTTGGGCCACATGCATATGCATCATAAGGCCTAGGCGTTCGGCTTCTTCTCTCACTCTTAGAAGCAGCTCCTGGCTCATCATGTCGGCGGCGTGGGGGGCCAACATACAGGTGATTCGCCCCTCCCCTGCGCCGTTCAGTCTCTCCACGAGGCTCAGGGCCTCCTTGAGACGCTGCTCTCCCAGCTCTGGATAGAATATATAGGGTTTGTAGGGGTCGGGCCTAGAGTCGGGGCCGATCTCGTTGATGAGGGGGGCTATGCAGGCCCTGATCCCCGACGGCAGATAGATGCGCCTAGTGATCCCCTCTAGATCCGAGCCTACCTCTCCTATGCAGGTGGTTCCCGCCTTAATTGCCTCCAACACCCCCAGAGCGGCTCCGGCGATTCGATGCTCCCTCGTGAAGTATTTCATGAAGGGGGCTAGAGTCTTGAGCATCCACTCTATCTCGGGGACATCCTGGGCCTCACCCCTCAGGAGGGTGAGGGATGTATGTATATGGGCGTCGACGAGACCTGGTAGAACCGCCTTTCCCCTGGCATCTAACACCCATTCAGCGCCTCTATAACGATGCTTTAGGCGATGGGTCTTTCCCACCTCGACGATTCTCCCATCCTCTATGGCGACCGCCCCATCCTCTATTGGGCCGACGCCCTCCCCCTTCATGGTGAGGAGGAGGCCGTGCTCGATGAAGATGTCAACCATTAGAACTCCTCCCTTCCCTACAAACCCCTTCTAGAATCTATATAAAGGGGTCTGCTCCCTCACCCTGATTTGAGATTTCGTAGACGAACTCAGGTTGACGGAGAGGACATTATAATTTGCTGGGCTTCCTCCACCTATGGCATGCATCCCGATGGGTGTCCTCCCCAACTATTTGGGGAGTTAATTCTCGCTGAGAAATCAGCTGATGGTGAGGAGGCCGCGCCTATTTAGGAGATAGAGGATGATGCAGCTTATCGCCATCTCCGGGAGGATGTAGCTGCCATTATAGATGGCTGAGTAGACCACTGGGCTCATCCCCTCGGGGGCGTACATCCAGAAGAAGAGGACTCCGCTGATGAAGTGGGAGATGA
>CAZEET010000103.1:0-3007 GCA_964511325.1 uncultured Candidatus Bathyarchaeia archaeon
GGTATAGGGTGATGAAGGAGCTGGAGAGGATCACGGGTCAGCCCCTAAGCCCAGGAGTCGTCTATCCTCTCCTCTATGAAATGGAGGAGGAGAAGTATCTAGCAAGCGAGTGGAGGAGACAGGGGGGGCGACGAGTCAAATACTACTCAACCACGCCTAAGGGGAGGAAGACGCTTAGAAGACTGAAGGAGACCATAAAGACTCCGTTGAAAGAGGCTTTAAGGGAGCTATTGAGGGAGTGATTCAAATCCTCAACTCCTCGTTGAGGAGTTGATCGGCCAGGCCCTCTAGATCACTCCACTGTGGGAGGCGCCCCTTAAATCTCTCCTGAATCTCCTTGAGGCTTGGAATCCTCCTCATTATTATTATCCCTGGGCCCTCCGACACCACATCGACGTGATCACCCTCCTCTATTCCCGCCCTCCTCCTCTCTCTGGCAGGTATGACCAGGGTTCCACGCCTCCCAACCTTCACGATCGTCATCTCATTTTCAGGCATTCCTAATAAATATCTGATATTTAATGTTTTATCTGAGGAAGGGTGATATGCCTGTCTTAGAGACCGACTTCCTGAAGGGGCTCATAGATACCTCGGATCAGCTCCACGAGGCCTCCCTGAGGGCTCTGGAGAGGGTGAGGAGGGGGGAGTGGCATGTCGCATCCTCAGCCCTCCTCGAATTAGATCTTCTATTGAAGAGCCTGGAGATATCGATGGAGGAGCGTATCATGACCCACTATGCGCTGATGGCGGAGATACCCCAATCCATGATCCTATCCCTAACGCCGAGGATCCTACTGAGGGCGGTGCAGCTACAGATGAGATATCGAGATATCAGCCGCTTCTATCTCGACTCGATCCACCTAGCCACCGCCCTAGAGCTTGATGGAGAGATCGTCAGCAGCGACAAAACCTTCGATGAGGTTGAGGAGGTGAGACGCCTCCCCCTAGAAGAGGTAGGTGATGGAGCTTAGAGATGAGACTTCAAAGGGTGTTCGTCGACGCCTCCAGATGCGATGGATGCGGCCTCTGCCTAAGAGTCTGCCAAAGTCCAGGGAACTGTGTTGGATGCCTAGCCTGCTACTGGGCCTGCCCAAGGGAGGCGAGAATCATTAGGGAAGTCGAGATGGAGCCTGAACCCGTTACGATCTGCGTCGACGGCGTCGAGGCTGAGGCCCCCAGCGGCGTTACGGTGGCGGAGGCTCTGAGAACTCTTGGCTACAGCTTCAGAGAGCCTGGAAGAGGCGAACCCTCACTGGCCTGTGAAACCGGCGGATGCTGGAGCTGCGCCCTCCTCATCGACGGCAAATTGGAGCGGAGCTGCATCACACCCATCAGGGAGGGGATGCGCATCGAGACCTCTGTGGAGGATGCCCAGCCGCTGAGGATCATCCACGGCCCTGAGCCCCACCCCGTAGGTGGGAAGGCGACGCCCTGGTGGGAGCAGAGGCAGAGACATTACGTGGAGGCCGCCATCTGGGCAGCCGGCTGCAATCTCCGATGCCCCCAATGCCAGAACTACCACGTCACCTATGACAACTACAGTCAAGCCCTAACGCCCCAGGAGGCGGCGAGGGAGGTGGCCCACTGCGTTAAGCGGTATGAGACCGGCGGGGCGGCCATCAGCGGTGGGGAGCCGACGCTGAATCACCGTTGGCTAATAGAGTTCTTCAGGGAGCTAACCAGGCTTGTAGGCGACGGTGTTAGGAGGCATCTAGACAGCAATGGGACGCTGCTGACGCGGGATTACATCGATGAGCTCGTCGAGGCGGGGTGTAACAACATGGGCGTGGAGCCGAAGGCCGTTGAGGTTGAGACCTACATGGGTATCACGGGGCTGAGGGATAAGGAGAAGGCGGCGAAATACTTGGAGAACGCCTGGAAGGCGATAGAATACATCGACAGCGAGTATCGGGGTGAGGTCTATCTCGGCGTTGGCCTCATCTACAATCGAAGCCTCATCACCCTCGACGAGATCGCTGAGGCGGGAAGCCGAATCGCGGCCATAAACCCCGAGCTCCAGGTCACCGTCCTCGACTACTATCCCACCTTTAGACGCCGGGACATAGAGAGGCCAACCGTCGAGGAGATGCTGAAGGTGAAGGAGACCCTGGAGGGTGAGGGCCTTAAATGCGTCATAGTTCAGACAGCAAGGGGACACATCGGCCCTACCTGACACTTATATACTTGTATATTGATATACAAGTTGATGAGTGGAACCACGACGATCAGACTCTCGAGGGAGACCCTAGACCTGCTGGAGCAGATTCGATGGAGAATGGGTGCTAAAAGCCTTGACGAGACTATACGCTTCCTCATAAGGAGACAACGTAGGTACCTCATCAATCAGGCCTTCGGAATCGATAGGGGAAGAATCCGACCATTCAGGGAGGAGGATCGGGGTGAGGATCGTAGTTGACTCCTATGCATGGATAGAACTCTTCATCGGTAGTAGTAAGGGGAAGAAGGTCATGGAGAGACTGCTGGAGGCGGATAGAGTCTTCACACCAGGCATTGTCCTAGCTGAAATCGCCCGAAAGTATCATAGGGAGGGGTTAGAGGAGGAGGCGATAAGGGAGAGGCTCAGACTTATAGTGGAGGCCTCGGAGATCATACCCATAGATGAGAAAGTTGCCCTGGAGTCAGCATCATGCTACGAGGAGCTCCTATGCAGAGCCGATGAGAGAAGAATCGGAAAGCCTAGCCTCTTCGACGCCATAATCCTCGCCACCGCCAGGATGAGAGAGGCGAAGGTGCTGACTGGAGATGAACACTTCAGGGATCTGCCTGAAACCCTATGGTTGGACTGAGAAGCTAGATGGATCAGTAAGAAAATGGGAAGGGGAGAGGAAATCCTCTAAGGCTTACGCCTTTACGGCTTCCTCCGACTTCATAATTGGATAGATGTCGAAGGTGCAGAGATCTAGCCAGCCCCTTACGGCCCTATGGATGTCAGCTTCACGCTCAGCCTCGATGACGGTGAAACCCCTATTGGCGCCGATTATGGTGC
>CAZEET010000104.1:0-3005 GCA_964511325.1 uncultured Candidatus Bathyarchaeia archaeon
TATCAGAACCGCCTCGGCGAGATTCCTCTCCTCCTCTTCCTCTATACGCCTCTTATGGCTGAGACGCCTCATACGCTCCTTAAGCTCCCTCCCAACCCTGATTGTAATGACTGGCATTACTGAAATTACAGTATATTTTGACATATGAAAGTGGCAGCCCTATCCACTCTTTGGAAGACTGAACCGCCTCTCAACGTCCTCCAAGGTCTGCTCCAGTAGGTTTAACCCCTCATCGATCTGCTCTCTGGTTATCGTGAGCGGCGGCATCATTCGCACTATGCCGGTGTGATAGAAGACGCCGACGGCGAGGCCTCTCTCCAGGGCCTTGTCATGGAGGTAGACTATGGGATTGTATCTTGGGTCTATCCTCTGCTCCTTCGTCAGGCCCTTCGGGACTATGGACTCCTTCGTCTCCGGGTTTGCAACCAGCTCTATGCCCATGAAGAGGCCTAGGCCTCTCACGTCGCCTATGATAGGATGCCTCTCCTGCAGGCCTCGAAGCTCATCCATCATGTAGGCTCCCAGCTCCGCGGCTCTCTCCGGCAGCTTATGCTTCAGGTAGTAGTCGATGGCGGCTAGCGCCGTGGCGCAGGCGACGGCGTGGCCGCTGTAAGTGTAGCTATGTGGGAAGCCCTCCTTGTCGAAGTATTCGGAGATGGGTTTACGAACCATCGTCGCCCCGAGGGGTATGTAGCCGCAGGTTATGCCCTTAGCATAGGTTGTGATGTCGGGGACTATGCCCCAGTGCTCGCAGGCGAACATTCGGCCGGTTCTTGCGAATCCCGTCATCACCTCGTCGAAGATGAGGAGGACGCCATACTCGTCGCATATCTCCCTCACCCGCCTCCAATAGCCGTCCGGTGGGACAACCTGACCCGCCCAGCTGCAGATGGGCTCAGCCATGAAGGCGGCGACGGTCTCCTCGCACTCCTTCTCTATGGTGTAGGCGATGAACTCTGCGCACCTCAAATCGCATTCGGGGTAGGTTAGGCCGAAGACGCAGCGGTAGCAGTAGGGGGACGGGACATGCTTGAACTCCTCGAAGAGGGTTAGCCCCCTATGCCTCCTCGTCCTCGAGCTGCCTCCAACGCTTATGGAGGCATAGGTCGAGCCGTGATAGGAGTCCCAGAAGCTTATGATCTTCGGAGCCTTCCGATAGAGCTGGGCCATCTTCACCGCCGCCTCATTCGCCTCGGTTCCGCTGTTGCTGAAGAAGACCTTGGAGAGATCTCCGGGAGCCAACTCGGCGAGGCGCTCTGCGAGCCTTATCTGCGGCACCGTGTAGTAGGCCGGTGAGGCGTAGGCCAGCTCGTCGAGCTGCCTCTTCGCCGCCTCTATGATCTCCCTGACGCCCATGCCGACGTGGACGTTGTAAAGCTGGGAGATGAGGTCGATGTAGCGTCTGCCGGAGGCATCCCAGAAAATGGCTCCCTCACCCCTGACGACTATTGGAGGCCTATACTCAGGCCTCGGCTCCCACCTCTTTATCAGATGGCTCTCAGCAGACCTATAGAGCTGCTCCACCTCATCCCTGGATAGAGGCACCTCGAATCACTCCATTATAGGTTTAGGTGAGGTGTTTTTAGCCCCTCCGCTGAAAATAGGTCAGAGGTCGATGCCGGATGGATGAAAGGCCGAGATTCAGGGTTAAGAGGGTGGAGAGGCCTCCCTATGTCATCGATGAGAAGAGGCTGCGGCGATATGATCAGAGGAATCTCATCTTCAACAGGGTCTACAATGATCCGAGCTGGGGTGGATATGGGCGAAGTGAAGAGGAGAAGGCCTCCGAGAACATAGAGGCGAATAGGCCGGGTTACACGAGGATCGACTACGCCCTCGCCGAAGCTTCTTGGACGGTTCACGATGGCTGGCTGGAGGCCTTCAGCTGGAGCATGGTGAAGAGGCCTCGGGGGCCGAGCATAGTCGGTGAGGCTCTGAGACAGGGGAGATACGAGTTTCAAAACATCGAGGAGGCGACTAGAATCGTCAAGAGGGCTGCCCGCTTCTTCGGAGCCTCCCTCGTCGGCGTCACGGAGGTGAACCCCCTCTGGGTCTACGCCAATAGGCGGTACACCCTTGAGCCCTTGGAGCTCCCTGAGGGTGTGAGATACGCCGTCGTCATCGCCATAGAGATGGATGCCCTGGGCATCGCCGCCTCCCCTGCCTGCCCGGCGGTTGCGGCGACGGGCCTTGGGTATTCGAAGATGGCCTTCACGGCTATCTGCCTAGCGGAGTTCATCAGGTTCCTGGGGTATAGGGCCATCCCATCGGGGAATGACACCGCCCTAAGTATCCCCCTCGCGATAGATGCAGGCCTCGGCCAGCTGGGTAGAAATGGTCTATTGATCACGCCGGAGTATGGCCCGAGGGTTAGGCTGTGCAAAGTCTTCACGGATCTCCCCCTGAAGCCTGATAGGCCCATCGACTTCGGCGTAACGGAGTTTTGTAAGCGTTGTATGCGCTGCGCTGAGGCCTGTGAAGCCGGAGCCATCTCTAGGGATCCGGAGCCGAGCTGGGAGCCGGCGTGTAGAAGCAACAATCCAGGCGTCCTCAAATGGTATGTCGACGCCGAGAAGTGCTATGAGTATTGGTGTGATAATGGCGGTGACTGCAGCACCTGTATCGCCGTCTGCCCCTATAATCCAGGGCCTGAGAAGATTAGGCCCGACGAGTTTTGGCGAGCTTGAAAGTCCTCACCGATAGAAGCGTTATCGCGAGGGCGTCGATGACGATGGAGGCGGCGGCGAGCTTCGCTACGGGTGTGAAACCCCTATTCGGGGAGGTGTATCCCGCCAGGAAAGCCTGTCCACCCCTCCTCAGGCCGTAGGTTATGCCCGTGACGTATATATGGTCGCCGTCTATCACCACGGCTCTCGCCATGTCGCTTCCCATCCCTCCCCACGTCCGATTCCAGAGGAGCTCCCCCTCCCTAGTGCATTTGACTATCAGAGCGTCATTCCACTCGTAGGGTTCACGTCTATAGGTGTGGCCCACTACGTATAGGT
>CAZEET010000105.1:0-2970 GCA_964511325.1 uncultured Candidatus Bathyarchaeia archaeon
ACTTTGGATGGGTCTTCCTCTCATGGCTTCCAAAGTATCTCATGGAGAATGGGGGCCTAACCTATCTTGAGGCGGGCTTAGTCTCCAGCCTCTACACCAGCGCTGGAATACCCGGATGCATCATCATACCCCTCATCTCCAATAGGGCGAGGAGTAGGAAGAAGCCCCTGATCGGATGCTCTCTCATCCAGCTGCTCCTCCTCGTCGCTCTCATGGAGACGCCCCTAGGCTCATCCCTACCCCTCCACGCTTCCCTCGCCTTTCTCCTAGGCTTCTTCTCCTCATCCTGGGTTCTACCCTTCTCCATGATCACGGAGAGGATGGGAAGGGGGTCAGGCGTGGCCCTCGGCCTGTTGAACTTCCTCGGCTTTCTCTGCTTCACCCTCGCCTCACCCCTCTATGGATACTTCATAGATCGAACCGGTGGATATCGCCTCTCAAACCTCCTCATCCTCTCAGCCCTCTCCCTCTCCATACTCTTCTTCATCCTCTCCACGGAGACCTATGGAGGTGAAGACGATGACGCAAATTAGGGGGTCTCCTGAGGCTGCGATAAAGGCCCTGCCGAAGGTGGAACTCCACGTCCATCTCATAGGCTCCATAAGACCCGAAACCCTCCTCGACATCGTGGAGGAGGAAGGCCTAAAGGCACCCTTCAAGACGATGGAGGATGTGCGAAGCCTCTTCAAATACCGAGACTTCCATCACTTCATCTCCATATACACCCTCGTCAACGATCGCATAGTCGATGAACGATACTTCGAGCGTATCACCTACGAACTCTTGGAATCTGAGGTGGCCTGCAACGTCAGATACGTCGAGCTGAGCTTCTCACCTCGAGACCACATCCGCCGCGGCCTGGACTATGGTGAGATGCTCGACGCCATAAATAGGGCCAGGAGGAGAGCCGAAGAGCGATGGGGGATTAAATCCCACATCCGGGTGGACCTCGTTAGGAATTATGGCCCAGAGGCCGCGATGGAGACGCTCAACCTCATCGAGGAGAAGGGGGAAGGAGTCATCTCCATAGACATCGGAGGAACGGAGGATCAATTTCCACCCAGCCCCTTCGCCGAGGTTTATAGGCGGGCGAGGGAGATTGGGCTGCACCTCGTCGCCCATGCGGGGGAGGCCGCGGGATCGGAGAGCATCTGGGATGCGGTGAGATACTTAGACGTCGAGCGAGTGGGACATGGGGTCGCGGCGATCCAAGACCCAGAGCTGATGAGATATCTCAAGGAGCATCAAATCGCCGTTGAGGCTTGCCCAACGAGCAACGTCCTCATAGGCGTCGTCCCCAGCCTGGAGCAGCATCCGATAAGAGGCTTCTACGACTACGGCCTCATCGTCTCAGCAAACACCGACGACCCCTCCATGTTCAACACCGACATGAACGAGGAGTATCTGAAGCTGTATAGATATCTCGGCTTCACCATCGACGATCTCTTTAAGCTCAGCATAAACGCCCTGGAGTCCTCCTTTCTATCCGAGGCGGAGAAGGGGGCGCTGGGAAGGAGTTTTCAATCGGAGTATAGACGTCTCATGGAGCATTAGGCTTAAGGGGATGTGGGGAGGGTTCTTATATCGGCTGATAAGGTTTAAGAGGTGTGTCCACCCATTCATCCTCGGGGTGTTCTGAACTCAAGGAGGCGGGTTTCAAGTATCCAAAGGATCGGCCGATCCTCGTCACCTGCGGCCTCCCCTACGTCAATGGCCCCTGCCATATAGCCCACCTAAGAACCTACGTACCGGCCGATGTCTTCGTTAGGTTTCTGAGGAAGATGGGGCAGGAGGTCATCTTCATCTGTGGCTCTGACACCCATGGGACGCCGATCACGGTGAAGGCTGAGGAGGAGGGCGTCTCACCGAAGGAGATCGTTGAGCACTATCATCGGCACTTCAAGGAGCTCTTCCCTAGGCTGGGCATAGTCTTCGACAACTATGGGAGCACCGATGACCCGCTGAATCATCATAGAACCCAGCAGATCGTCCTAGAGTTGATGAGGAGGGGCTACATCTACCCCAAGACGTTGAGGCTGCCCTACTGCCCCACATGTAAACGCTTCCTCCCCGATCGATATCTGAGAGGCATCTGCCCCTACTGCGGAGCCGAGGCGCGGGGCGACGAATGCGACCAGGGCTGTGGACGCCACCTGGAGCCTGGGGAGCTCCTAGAGCCGAGGTGCCGGATCTGTGGCTCTAAGCCTGAGATGAGGGAGACGAGGCATTACTTCTTCAAATTGACGGCCTTCGAGGGCTTCCTCCGAGACTTCCTCAAGCAGATGAATGGAACGGAGAACGCGAGGAACTATGCCCTCCAGTGGGTTGAGAAGGGTTTGAGGGATTGGAACATCACCAGGAATCTCGACTGGGGTGTGAAGTTCCCCGGGGAGGAGGGTCTCGTCCTCTACGTCTGGGTTGACGCCCCGATAGGCTATATAAGCTCGACGGAGGAGTGGGCTCAGAGAACCGGGGGCGACTGGGAATACTTCTGGCGTGGCCCGGGATACATCATCCACTTCATCGGCGGGGACATCATCTATCATCACTGCATCTTCTGGCCTGCCATGTTGAAGGGTGCTGGCTATAGCCTCCCCTACGCCGTCGTGGCCTCGGGGATGGTGAAGGTTGAGGGCAAGGTCTTCTCGAAGAGCCGGGGCTACGTCATCTGGGTCGAGGATGATTACCTCAAGGAGGGTCTAGACCCTGATGCGCTGAGGTATTATGTCGTCTCCTATACGGGGCATACCCGAGACCTCGACTTTAGCTGGAGAACCTATGCCGACAAGGTGAATCATGAGCTGGTTGCAACCCTCGGAAACTTCCTCTATAGGGCGCTGCTCTTCGCCAAGAGGAATTACGGCGTCATCCCAGAGGGCGATGTGGAGAGTGATGTCAAAGCCGTCGTGGAGGAAGCCATAACGGAGATTAGACATGGACTCGACGAATACGAGTTTAAGAGGGTGGTGG
>CAZEET010000106.1:0-2935 GCA_964511325.1 uncultured Candidatus Bathyarchaeia archaeon
TCACGTCCTCGTCGTCCGCGAACGCCATCTCGACGTCCATCTGCCTTATCTCGTTGAGGTGGGTGGGCCTGTTGAACTTCTCAGCCCTCCACACAGGGACTACCATGAAGACCCTTTCGAGCGAGATGGCGCACATCTGCTTGTAAAGCTGTGGGCTCTGGGCTAGGTAGGCGTCCCTCTCGAAGTACTTGACTGTGAAGAGGTCTGCACCTCCCTCGCTGGCGGATGCGATTATGCATGGGGGCTGAATCTCGATGAAGCCCCTCTCGGTCAGAAAGTCTCTGAACGCCTTGACTATCCTTGCCTGAATCTTGAATATCGCCTGCGTCTTCGGGTTCCTCAAGTCGAGGAACCTGTTGTCCAGCCTCGTGTCGAGCTCGGCCGGAACCTTACCCGTCGGGTCCAGGGGGAGAGGTGAGGCGGCCTTCGCAAGTATCTTGACCTCTGAGGGTATGAGTTCCACGCCCATCTTGGCTATCCGGCTCTCGACAACCTTACCTCTCACCAGGACTGCGTACTCTCTCCCCAGCTCTCCGATGGCCTCCCACGCTTCCATGCCCTTCTTGGCAGTGACCTGTATCTGGCCTGTTACGTCTCTGAGGACGAAGAACCTCAGGCCTCCGAGGTCCCTTACGTAGCTCACCCACCCGCCTACCGTGACCTCTTCGCCGATTCTCCGCAGGGCCTCCCTGACGGTGAGCCTATTCAACGCTTTATCCCCATGATAAGTGTCTTAGGGGCTTTAATATCAAGTGGCTCCCTCTATCTGCTGAAGTCCACCCTGAGCGACAGACCCCTGACTTTGAGGGCGATCTTCTTCAGGGCCTCCTCCACGTCGCTGAACCCTATAGGCCTTCTACCCCTCAGGACGACACGCGTCTCCGTGGAGCCGTCTGGAAGCCATATGGCGTTTATGGCGACGACCTCCATGGGCGAGAACAGGTCTTCTATGAACCTCCTCTCACCGACGTCTTTCTCCAGGACCTTAACCTTCCTGCCGAACCTCCTGGAAAGCTCCCTCAACAGAGGCCTAAGCCTCAGCATCGTCTTGATGCCCCCACGGTTCACCACTAACGCCATGACGCCGTCCCCGTCCACGACGTCGTAGAGGGTGATGGAGTGAAGCTGAGGCCACCGGGACTCGGCGTCCAGGAGGAACCTCGCCACTTCCACGTACAGCTTGGAGACCTCACCACGCCTAACCTTGTCCTCGCAGCTCGGACAGAGCATTCCACTCTTTAGGCAAAACTCGCACAGCACCGTGTTCAACCTGTCTCCCCCCTCTGGGGGTGGGGAGGGCCTCGGGGTCTACTTCGAAAGCACTATCTCTATCGTGCTGACGTTGGCCGTCCCAGCCTCCTCGGTCTGAACCTGCTCCGTACCTATAGAGATGTCCTTGACCTTCAGCTCAGGGACGAACCTTGTCCTCAGCACCTCGGCGACGTCCACAGCCCTGCTTATGGCTCTACCCCTGGCCTTTATGCAGACCTCGTCCACCCCAGACCTCAGGAGGGCGAGGCAGGCGAGGACGTAGTTCAGCACAGGCTTCCTGCCCACCAGCACTGTGTTGGTTTCTCCAGACATCTAAACACCTTCCCCATTACATTCTCTAGCCTCTTTTTAGCTTTTCGCCAGACCCAGGTCGGGTAACCCCCTACACAGTTCGACAACCGATGGAAGGCGTTCCACGATGACGGAGTTCCCGCGTTGAAACGTTATAGCAGCAGTCAACCAAAGATACGAAGAGACCCAACCTTGAGTCGCAGGGTGGTGGACTCCAGGAGCTTCTACTCGGCCATGATGAGCGTAGTGGTCGTCATGGTCGCCTCAGGAATAGTCGTCCCTCACATCGACCTCGAGGTTCTGCGGGAACTGGGCCTGTTCTGGGTGTCCTCTTTAACCCTCGGGTTCATGCTCGCGAGATCTTACTCCTCGCTGCTCCACGCCCGACTGTACGGTTCGCTGACCCCCAAGCTGACCGGCGTCCTGGCGCTCGGACTGCTTATCGTCTGCTACGTCTTGTACACGGTGCTCCCGCCCATCACCTATCCGCTGATAAGCGTCCTCGACGGGTTCTCCTCAGGCCTGTTCTGGCCTCTGATGCAGAGCCTCCTCGTCCACGGGGTGGACAGGCGGTGGAGAAGCCGTGCGTTGAGCATCTACTTCCTGGTGGGGAACTTAGCCAGGTACGCCGGCTATCAGATAGGGTCTGTGATCTACGTGTACCTGGGTCCAGGCCGTATAGTCTACTCTGGCATACTGGTCCTCATCTCCCACCTCGCGCTGTACTCAGTCATGTCACCGGGCCACGTCGTCGTTCAGGTGAAGAAGACGGGGTATGGATTCAGGGAGATAGTGGGCGAGATTAGATACGTCAGATCTCTGGTACCGCTGTTTTTCATCGTCGGGGGAGTCAACGGCCTGCTCAAGGACTACCTGTTCGCGTACGTGAAGCTGATAACAGGCTACGACGAGCCCACCCTCCGGACGTTCTGGAGCATCGTGGGCTACGTGGGTCTGGGGTTAAGCGTGCTGACCTCCCACCTGCACGAAGCGTTGGGTAAAACCAGGTTGGTGTTGATGACGAGCACCGTGTTCACGTTATCTGTCACGGCCCTAGCGTTCGTGAGGAACCCAATACTCGTCTACACTGCGCTTTCGCTGACGATCATAGGCGTAAGGACGATGAGGCCGATGCTGAGGGGGGTGGCCAGCAACTTGACGAGACGGCCGGAGACGGGCATCGCTCTAGCGAACAGCCTGTCGAACATGGCGGCTGGGTTGATGCCGTTCATCATAGGGTTGGTAGGTTTGGTCGTGTAACCGCTTTTTCTAGACCGACAGAAAGTGGATGTTTCCGGCTTCACGACGTCCGGGGCGGTTTGGTTTCCTCCAGTAAAGGTTATCTGTGACCGAGCTACAAACAAAAATCGGT
>CAZEET010000107.1:0-2935 GCA_964511325.1 uncultured Candidatus Bathyarchaeia archaeon
ACCGATTTTTGTTTGTAGCTCGGTCACAGATAACCTTTACTGGAGGAAACCAAACAGCCCTGGACGTCGTGAAGCCGGAAACGTCCACTTTCTATCGGTTTAGAAAACGCGGTTACACGACCAAACCCACCAACCCGACGACGAACGGCATCAACCCAGCCGCCATGTTCGACAGGCTGTTCGCGAGAGCGATGCCCGCCTCCGGCCGTCTCGTCAAGTTGCTGGCCACCCCCCTCAGCATCGGCCTCAGCGTCCTTACGCCTATGATCGTCAGTGAAAGCGCCGTGCAGACGAGTATCGGGTTTCTCACGAACGCCAGGGACGTCACAGATAACGTGAACACCGTGCTCGTCATCAACACCAACCTGGTTTTACCCAACGCTTCGTGCAGATGGGAGGTCAGCACGCTTAACCCCAGACCCACGTAACCCACGATGCTCCAGAACGTCCGGAGGGTGGGCTCGTCGTAGCCTGTTATCAGCTTCACGTACGCGAACAGGTAGTCCTTGAGCAGGCCGTTGACTCCCCCGACGATGAAAAACAGCGGTACCAGAGATCTGACGTATCTAATCTCGCCCACTATCTCCCTGAATCCATACCCCGTCTTCTTCACCTGAACGACGACGTGGCCCGGTGACATGACTGAGTACAGCGCGAGGTGGGAGATGAGGACCAGTATGCCAGAGTAGACTATACGGCCTGGACCCAGGTACACGTAGATCACAGACCCTATCTGATAGCCGGCGTACCTGGCTAAGTTCCCCACCAGGAAGTAGATGCTCAACGCACGGCTTCTCCACCGCCTGTCCACCCCGTGGACGAGGAGGCTCTGCATCAGAGGCCAGAACAGGCCTGAGGAGAACCCGTCGAGGACGCTTATCAGCGGATAGGTGATGGGCGGGAGCACCGTGTACAAGACGTAGCAGACGATAAGCAGTCCGAGCGCCAGGACGCCGGTCAGCTTGGGGGTCAGCGAACCGTACAGTCGGGCGTGGAGCAGCGAGGAGTAAGATCTCGCGAGCATGAACCCGAGGGTTAAAGAGGACACCCAGAACAGGCCCAGTTCCCGCAGAACCTCAAGGTCGATGTGGGGGACGACTATTCCTGAGGCGACCATGACGACCACTACGCTCGTCATGGCCGAGTAGAAGCTCCTGGAGTCCACCACCCTGCGGCTCAAGGTCGGGTCTCTTCGTATCTTTGGTTGACGACTGCTATAACGTTTCAACGCGGAAACTCCGTCATCGTGGGACGCCTTCCGCTGGCTGTCGAACTACGTAGGGGGTTACCCAACCTGGGTCTGGCGAAAAGCTAAAAAGAGGCTGGAGAATGTAATGGGGAAGGTGTTCAGATGTCTGGAGAAACCAACACGGTGCTGGTGGGCAGGAAGCCTGTGCTGAACTACGTCCTCGCCTGCCTCGCCCTCCTGAGGTCTGGGGTGGACGAGGTCTGCATAAAGGCCAGGGGTAGAGCCATAAGCAGGGCTGTGGACGTCGCCGAGGTGCTGAGGACAAGGTTCGTCCCTGAGCTGAAGGTCAAGGACATCTCTATAGGTACGGAGCAGGTTCAGACCGAGGAGGCTGGGACGGCCAACGTCAGCACGATAGAGATAGTGCTTTCGAAGTAGACCCCGAGGCCCTCCCCACCCCCAGAGGGGGGAGACAGGTTGAACACGGTGCTGTGCGAGTTTTGCCTAAAGAGTGGAATGCTCTGTCCGAGCTGCGAGGACAAGGTTAGGCGTGGTGAGGTCTCCAAGCTGTACGTGGAAGTGGCGAGGTTCCTCCTGGACGCCGAGTCCCGGTGGCCTCAGCTTCACTCCATCACCCTCTACGACGTCGTGGACGGGGACGGCGTCATGGCGTTAGTGGTGAACCGTGGGGGCATCAAGACGATGCTGAGGCTTAGGCCTCTGTTGAGGGAGCTTTCCAGGAGGTTCGGCAGGAAGGTTAAGGTCCTGGAGAAAGACGTCGGTGAGAGGAGGTTCATAGAAGACCTGTTCTCGCCCATGGAGGTCGTCGCCATAAACGCCATATGGCTTCCAGACGGCTCCACGGAGACGCGTGTCGTCCTGAGGGGTAGAAGGCCTATAGGGTTCAGCGACGTGGAGGAGGCCCTGAAGAAGATCGCCCTCAAAGTCAGGGGTCTGTCGCTCAGGGTGGACTTCAGCAGATAGAGGGAGCCACTTGATATTAAAGCCCCTAAGACACTTATCATGGGGATAAAGCGTTGAATAGGCTCACCGTCAGGGAGGCCCTGCGGAGAATCGGCGAAGAGGTCACGGTAGGCGGGTGGGTGAGCTACGTAAGGGACCTCGGAGGCCTGAGGTTCTTCGTCCTCAGAGACGTAACAGGCCAGATACAGGTCACTGCCAAGAAGGGCATGGAAGCGTGGGAGGCCATCGGAGAGCTGGGGAGAGAGTACGCAGTCCTGGTGAGAGGTAAGGTTGTCGAGAGCCGGATAGCCAAGATGGGCGTGGAACTCATACCCTCAGAGGTCAAGATACTTGCGAAGGCCGCCTCACCTCTCCCCCTGGACCCGACGGGTAAGGTTCCGGCCGAGCTCGACACGAGGCTGGACAACAGGTTCCTCGACTTGAGGAACCCGAAGACGCAGGCGATATTCAAGATTCAGGCAAGGATAGTCAAGGCGTTCAGGGACTTTCTGACTGAGAAGGGCTTCATCGAGATTCAGCCCCCATGCATAATCGCATCCGCCAGCGAGGGGGGTGCAGACCTCTTCACGGTTAAGTACTTCGAGAGGGACGCCTACCTGGCCCAGAGCCCACAGCTTTACAAGCAGATGTGCGCAGTCTCGCTCGAAAGGGTGTTCATGGTCGTCCCTGTTTGGAGGGCTGAGAAGTTCAACAGACCCACCCACCTTAACGAGATAAGGCAGATGGACGTCGAGATGGCGTTCGCGGACGACGAGGACGTGA
>CAZEET010000108.1:0-2915 GCA_964511325.1 uncultured Candidatus Bathyarchaeia archaeon
GGTGCCCAGGGAGCTCTGGTTCGACTTCACAAACCTCATCATAGAGCATGGCAGAAGGATATGTAAGGCCAGGAAGCCTCGATGCGATGAATGCGTAATAAGAGACCTCTGCCCCTCAGCGGAGGTTTTAGAGGGCGATCAGCCCACATAGACTGCTTTAAGACCCTCCTCCTTCGAGGCCTCTATCAATTGTCCATCTGCTGAGAGGAGGGCGTCCGCCTTTATGTATCTCGCTGAAGCTATCTGGAGGGCGTCAGCCTGAGATAGGTGATGCCGCTCCATCAGCTCCCACGCCTCTATGAGGAGCCGCGTTCTCACAGGGATCAGCCTTAGGAGATTGAGCTTGATGAGTCTTAGGGTCTCCATAACGAAGTTCCCCCTTGCCTCCTCGAAATCTTTCTCATCGAGCCATCCCCTCCTAAGATACTTCCCTAAAACCTCTAAGACCTCCCCTATATTCCAAACGGAGAAGGATATGGAGAGTTCTCCATTGAGGGCCTGGGTATAAACCTCTCTAACCGCTTCAAAGCCTCTCTCCAATACATATCTCTTAACTATGGCGCTGGAGTCGAGGTATGTGATCAACCCCTCCTCCACCTCATCTCACTGACAACATCGCCCGCTGAGGTCTCAACCTTAGGTTTGACAGGCTTAACATCAAGGCTTATGGCCATTCCAGCGCTCATCTTCTCCAGCTCCCTTAGAACCAGAGTCTCCGCCAGCTCATCCTCTAAGGCCTCTTCAACAGCTTTACTCATCGCCCTCATACCCCTCTCGGCGCCGACCTTGAGCTTGAATCTTTTCCATAACTCCTCATCGATCAGGATGCTGGTCTTTATCTTAGCTCCCAACCTTAAAGCCACCTATAGGGTATGGAGTATATACTCCCTAATAAGCGCTACCCGACATAAAATCGATCAGAGCCTCATAGCCGAGTCTAAGCGCCCTTAGATTAGCCTCCAGGTAGCGGCTGGGAACAGACTCCCTCACGGCTTCCTCCGCGGCATCCATGGTGATTATGTTGAGTTTCTCAGCCTCTATGTGGGCCATGTAGGCGCCGAGCATCACGACGTTTAGACATCGCTTCGACCCCGCCTCCAGGGCGAGTTTCTCCGCGTTTAGGTGATACACTCCACATCCGATTCGATTTAGGGCCTCCACGACTTCCTTTAGGGTTGGGTAGGAGACCTCGCCTAATAGGGCTGGGATTGGTGGAAGCAACGCCTCGTTGAGGAGGATTGTGGACTCTGGGCTTAGGTATCTAGCAGCCCTCAGGGCCTCGACGGGTTCTAAGGCGATGAGGATGCGGCATCTCCCCGCGGGTATTAGAGGCCCATAGACTTGGCTGCCTATTCTGACGTGACTCTGAACCGATCCTCCCCTCTGAGCCATGCCGAGGGTCTCCCCCACAACGACCCTATATCCCATCTTCATGGCTGCCCTGGCGATGATGCGGCTGAGGGTTATCCCTCCCTGACCCCCGACGGAGGCTATGAGGATGTTATGCTCCCTAATCATGGCTCAGACCTCCCTATGGCTCCCACAGGGCATATCTGGGCGCATAGGCCGCAGCCGGTGCAGGCCTCCCCGTCGATCTCGGCCTTCCCCTCAGGGCTTAGGGTCATGGCTGGACATGCGAGGGTTCTGAGGCAGAGCTGGCAGCCGGTGCATCGCTCAGGGTCAACCCTATAGGGCTGCTCGGTGAGGCCCATCCTCCTGGCGACGAGGGCGCAGACCCGCTTGAGGACGACGGCTGAAGGCTCATCGCATCTCAGGGCCTCCTTGAAGGCCTCCTTAGCCTCCTCCAAGTTGTAGGGGTCTGCCACCCAGATGTGCTCTATGCCCATGGCTCTGAGAACCTCATCGGCCTCGATGACCTTGGCTTCTCCGCCTGTGGCTGTGTATCCAGATGTGGGGGAGGGTTGATGACCCGTCATCGCCGTCACCCTGTTGTCGAGAACCGCTATAACTATCCGGCTTCGATGCCACGCCGCGTTCAGGGCTGGAGGCAGCCCCGCGTGGAAGAGGGTTGAATCCCCTATCGCTGCGATGATGGGCTTATCTATCCCCGCATAGCGCAGCCCTATACCTAGGCCTATGGAGGCTCCCATGGAGACCTCCGTCCAGCAGAGATTGAAGGGGGGATGCATCCCGAGGATGGTGCATCCGATGTCGCCGGTGACGATGAATTCGCCGTCTTTGTAGCCAAGCTCCCTGAGGGCCATTCGTAGAGCCGTGTAGGTTCCTCTGTGGGGGCAGCCTGGACAGAAGGGGAGAGGCCTCCTCGGCGCCTGCTTCACGGCTTCAGCCTTCGCCTCCTCCACCCTTGGATTCGGCCTTTCCAGTTCTAATCCTAGTAGCCGCCCTAAGGCGCTCTCCACCATCTCCGGCGTGTATTCTCCGATCCTTGGGAGCCAGCCATCCATCTTGCCATGGATCCCCAGCCTCAAATCCAGCTCTGAGGCGGCGGCCTTCAAGTGGAGCTCCAGGAATGGCTCCAACTCCTCTAAGACGAGGAGCTCCTCAACGGACTCCATTAGCTTCTCGATGAGACGGCTCGGCAGAGGGTTTATGGTTCCAATCTTCAGGACAGCCAGTCTATCCCACAATCCATATCTATCGAGGGCCTCCCTGAGATAGCTCCACGAGATGCCAGAGGCTACGACGCCCTTCCCAGCTCCACCCTCCGGTATATACAGCCTATTCAGGGGGAGCTCCCCAACCCTATGGCTGAGGGCCTCCAACTTCTCGTTCAGCCTCTCATGCTGCTCCATACACCACCTCGGCGAGGCCCTGGTGTAACGCCTAATATCCTTCTCAAAGCTTGGAGCTCGCTCTATACTTTTAATGGGGCTGAGCTCCACTATAGAGGTCATGTGAGCCACCCTAGTCGTCGATCTGACCAGCATGGGAAT
>CAZEET010000109.1:0-2878 GCA_964511325.1 uncultured Candidatus Bathyarchaeia archaeon
TTCATCAGAGGCATCATAGCAGGCTTCTCCACACGCCTCTTCAACAGAAAAATGTCCGCAGAGGAAACCAAATGCATAGCCAAAGGAGACTCATACTGCAAATTCATAATAAAACCTAAAACAAACCACACCCCACTTAGATGAATAGACCCATATGGGAAAAACCAACAAAAAGAGATTTAAACGACCCTTCTGAATCTCCCCTGGAGTGCCATTCGAAACTTAGTTGACATCAATGGCGATTCTTTCCCCCATGAGAAGGCAAAATTAAATGTATATTTTAAATAGGTCTTACATCTAATTCGAAGAGATATGGTTCTCCACGAAGTATCAAAGGATTTCCCACTTATCTCAAAGGTTAATTATTTAAGTACAGCGAGTATAGGTTTAATTCCAATCCCGGTGATTGAAACTGTTAAAAATTTTATCTATGAATTAGCTCAAGAGGGTACATTATTTTTAAATGAAGACAGAGAGTACAGAATCTACGATGATCTTAGAAAGGAAGGAGCTAAACTTTTAGGTTGCGATGAAGAAGATATCGCTGTTTTTAATAGTGTTACAGAAGCACTAAATTGTATTGCATGGAGTTTAGAATTAAAAGAAGGAAAAATAATATCAACCGATATCGAATTTCCAACAGTTACATATCCATGGCTTAGAATTGCACGTAAAGAAAACATTAAGGTGAAATTTGTTAATGCTAAAAATTGGTACATTTCTCTTGAAGATTTATTGAATGAAATTGATGAAAATACGAAGGTTGTTGTTTTGAGTCATGTTGAATATTTAACAGGTCAAAGACATGATATTAAAAAAATTGTAAAGCGTGCTCATGAAGTTGATGCTCTGGTAATTGTTGACGGAGTTCAAGCGGCGGGATATATTCCACTAAATGTTAAAGAATTGAATGTTGATGTCTATATTACTGGAAGTTATAAATGGCTAGTTGCTCCTTTTGGAGCGGCTATCGCATATATATCAAAGAATCTTTATTCAAGATTGGAACCAATGTTTGTTGGATGGAGATCTAAAGAATATATGTGGGATCTTAATCCCTTAGAATTAAGTTATTCATCTACTGCTAGAAAATTTGAGTATAGCACAAGCTCATATAGTGTTAAAATTGGTTTAGCAGAGTCCATTAAATATCTAAGGAGAATAGGGATAGAAAAAATTTACGAGCATAACATGAAATTGACTGATATAGCGGTAGAAGAGTTAAACTCAATTAAGTATGTTAATTTGGTAACTCCTCTTAATAGAGATGAAAGAGGTTCCATAGTGACAATTAAGGTTGAAAGAGTGGATCCATTTAAAATTTTTGATAAATTACGCAATTTAAATAGACCCATTGAACTAACTATTAGACAAAATATGATTAGAATATCCCCTCACATCTATAATACTGAGGAGGATATTTTACACTTTATAAATTCCTTGAGAAAATTTTTAAATTTTATTTGATAAGAAATTGATGAAAAACATAAGATCTATGTTTTTAGCTAAGAAGATCAAGAGGGTTTCTGTATGTGGAGAATCTTGAATGAGAGTCTGATAATAAATATATTGAGCTTGTCAAGAAGTTTTTTCCAGTTCCTCATCTAGTCTTATCATCGGGATCTTTCGGTAGCATTGGTTACAGAAGACGTGGCCGATTTCATTGACCATGAAGTCCTTATCGTTGCCGCACTTTGGACACTTAACTAAACCCCTCTCCACTAATCGCTCTAATCTCCGCTTATACTCCTCCAGCGGCGTGTAACCAAACATCATTATAAATGGGAACATGGATAAGGAAATTGTTTATCTCCATCCATATCGGAAATCGATCCGGGAGTCTTGCGATTAGATACCATAACTCTACTTCTACTCCTAGCATCATTAGCTCAGCTCCCTAACCCCCTCCTGGTAGGAGAGTCTGTGAATAGGGTTCTCCTAGTGCGAGTGGACACCGAGATCACCATGGCGACGGCGAAGATGCTGGAGGATGCCTTCGCCATAGCGGAGACGATGGATGTGAGGCTCATAATCGTGGCGGTCAACACCCCAGGCGGGGAGATAAACGCGGTGAAGAAGATCATGGACCTCTTTGAATCTTCCAGGATTCCCATATGCTTCTTCGTCTATCCAATTGGGGCCTCGGCTTGGAGTGGTGGAACCTATCTTCTCGTGGCGTCACATATAGCTGTCATGGCCTCGGGGACGAGTATTGGAAGCTGCCAGCCGGTTCAATACACCGGGGAGCTGATCAATGCCACGAAGTATATTAACGCCCTCTCAGCCTTGATGGCGAATCATGCGGCCCTCCACGGGAGAAATGAGACGGCTGCCAGGCTCTTCGTAACTAAGAACCTGAACCTCGGGCCTGAGGAGGCTTTGAGATATCATGTAATAGAGATCGTGGCCGATGACTTTGGATCGCTTCTTAAGAAGCTCTCGGGAATGGCTCTGATAAGGGTGGTCTCGGAGGCTGGGACCAGCGTCTGGAGGCTCGTACCTCGAGATGAGATTGGATATTACACCTATCTGGAGGTATACACCTTTGAGGATGTTGCTGAAGCTGAGGTCATCGAGTATACTCCGGGGTTGAGGATAGCCCTGCTTCAGGTTCTCTTCAACCCCATGGTCTCGATGCTTATGCTCACCTTTGGTTTTCTCTTCCTCTTCTTCGGCCTACAGTCGCCGGGTTATGGAAGCGAGATCATCGGACTGCTGCTTCTAATCCTCGCCTTGATGTCGCTTCAGGTGATCGGCCTAGAGCCGACAATAGCGCTGCTCTTCACCCTTGGATTCGCCTTAACCGTGGCGGAGCTCAAGACTCATATAGGGCTGCTAGGCGTCGCCGGAGCCTTCTGCATAATCCTAGGCTCCTTCC
>CAZEET010000110.1:0-2850 GCA_964511325.1 uncultured Candidatus Bathyarchaeia archaeon
TTAGGATGGGGCTTCAGAGGGGTGTAGCCATAATAGGGGCTGGGATGACGAGATTTCATCACAAGATACATGCGGAGAAGACGGGTAGAGACCTCTTGGTGGAGGCCGCCCTCGAGGCCATGGCCTCCGTCGACAATGGTATAGAGCTCCGGGAAATCGAGGCCCTCTTCATCGGAAACTTTTCCAGCGACTCCTTCGAGCATCAGGGTCATGTAGCCGCACTAATGGCCGACTGGCTGGGGTTGACGCCGAGGGCTGCGGCCAGGATCGAGGCGGCTTGCGGCAGCTCCGGAGTCGCCCTCAACATCGGCGTCATGGCGATAGCTTCAGGCCTCTACGACGTGGTGATGGTGGGCGGCGTGGAGAAGATGAGGACTCTGACAACCGAGGAGGTGACGGATGTCCTCGCCATGGCTTCGGATGAGGTCTATGAGGCCGCCGTGGGCTTCACCTTCCCAGGTCTCTACGCCGCGATGGCTACAGCTCACTTCCATCGATATGGCTCGACCTGGGAGCAGCTCTGCGCCGTCTCCATAAAGAATCATCATAATGGGTCGCTGAACCCTAAGGCTCAGTTCCAGGAGGAGGTCATCGACATCGCCCGAAGGCTGGGTGAGAGGAGGGGGATGACCTTCAAGGATGAGATGGAGTTTCTACGGTCTCCGCTGAACCCCGTTGTGGCTTATCCGCTAAGGCTCTTCGACTGCTGCCCCATCTCCGACGGGGCGGCCGTCGTCATCATGGCCTCAGAGGAGGTAGCGAGGAAATTTACCGACACTCCAATCTATGTGAGGGGCATCGGGCAGGCCTCGGACACTATGGCGCTCCACGATAGGGAGGATTTGACAACCATTAGGGCGACGAGGCTGGCTGCTCAGCAGGCATATGAGATGGCTGGCCTCGGCCCTGAGGACATCGACGTGGCGGATGTCCATGACTGTTTCACCATCGCCGAGGTTGTGGCCACCGAGGATCTGGGCTTCTTCCCAAAAGGCGAAGGAGGGAAGGCGGCGGAAGAGGGGAGAACCTCTCTAGATGGCGACAAGCCCATCAATCCCGATGGAGGTTTGAAGGCTAAGGGCCACCCCGTAGGGGCGACGGGGGCTGCTATGGCTTATGAGATGTTTAAACAGCTACGCGGTGAGGCAGGCAAGAGGCAGGTGAGAGACGCTGAAGTGGGTTTAATTCATAACGTTGGAGCCTCAGGTGCGACAGTTGTGGTTCAGATCTATGGGAGGTGAGGGGATGTTCACGGTGAAGGATTATAGGGACGCCCTCGCTGAGGGTTATCTCCTGGCCTCTAAGTGTAGGCGCTGCGGCGCTGTTCAGCTGCCACCTCGACCCATCTGTCCAAGATGCGGCTCAGGGGACTTAGAGTCCCTTAAGGCTCCCAAGCGGGGTAGGGTGGCCGCCTACACGGTGATCCATGTTCCACCCTCGAGGTTTAAGGGGGAGGAACCCTACGCCGTCGCCATAGCGGAGCTCCTCGAAGGAGTCAGGATCTCCGGTCGAATCCTCGACGTCTCTGAGGCTGATCTACGGATTGGATTGGAAGTTGAGGCCGACTTCATAAAATCGGGGGAGGAGATCCTCCTCTGCTTTAGACCCCTTAAACGCCCTTGAAGCTCGGCGCCCTCTTCTCCTTAAAGGCCTTGAAGCCCTCTTTAGAGTCCTCCGTTGCGAATAGTCCTCCGAAGGCCTCCGCCTCCTCGTCGAGGCCTACCTCCAAGGAGCCGCCTAGATTGACGAGTCTCTTAGCCTCAGCCATAGCTATTGGAGCTCCAGATGCTAGGGCCTTAGCCAGCTCTGAGACCTCTTCTTCGAAGCGGTCGTGGGGCACCACCTTGTTGACAAGCCCTATCCTATAGGCCTCCTCGGCGTCTATGATTCTCCCCGTCAGTATGAGCTCCATCGCCCTCCCAACGCCTATCAGCCTAGCCAATAGCTGTGTTCCACCCCATCCTGGGATGATACCCAGCTTAATCTCCGGCTGTCCAAACTTCGCTTTCTCCGACGCGATCCTGATGTCACAGGCCAATGCTAATTCACATCCACCGCCGAGGGCGTAACCGTTTACCGCTGCGACAACAGGCTTGGGCATCGAGGAGATCTTCATCATCGTTTCATGCCCCTTCTTGGAGAGCTCCTCAGCCTCCTCCGGCGTCAGCTTCATCAACTCGTCGACGTCGGCTCCGGCTGAGAAGGCTCTTCCGCTGCCCTTGATGACGACGCATCTCACATTTGGATCGTCCTCCACTTCGTCGATGATGTCGAAGAGCTTTCTAAGCGTCTCGGAGTCTATGGAGTTCAGCTTATCAGGCCTGTTCAGGGTGATCCAGCAGATCCCCTCTTTTATCTCAACCAAAATCGGCTCCTCAGACATATTTTTCACACCTCGAAGGGTCCTCTTGGTAGGTTTGCCCCCAGCTTCATAGCCTTATCGACATCCTCCTTTGGGGCTATACCCTCCTCGACGACCTTCTCAGCCTCCCCTCGGATTACTCTCCATAAGATTTCGGAGTCGAAGCCCTCACCAGCCTCCTCGGGGATTGTAGGCCTCTCAGCATAGTTGTAGAAGCCCTCACCGGTTTTCCTCCCCAGCTTTCCGGCCTCATATAGCTCTACGATGGGCTTGGCCGGCGCATATTCAGGCCCCAGCTTCCCCTCGAAGATCTTTAGGATGTGATAGACGACGTCGACGCCTATGAGGTCGATGAGCATGAAGGGGCCGAGGGGCATCTTGGCCTTATACTGCATGGCGCTGTCGATCTGCTCCTTGCTATATTCGCCCTTCTCCAGCAGCTTAGCGGCCTCGTTTAGGTAGGTGATGAGGATTCTGTTGACTATGAA
>CAZEET010000111.1:0-2847 GCA_964511325.1 uncultured Candidatus Bathyarchaeia archaeon
GTTTAAAATCTCCCCTATTCTCCCCACCCAAAGGCGATGGAAATCCTCAATCGAATGGAGGAGGTGGCGAATGGATGATGAAACCCGTAAAGATTGATAAGAAAGTGATAGATGAGGAGAGGATACGCCGTTATTATGAGGAGCATAAATATCGGAATTTAATTGACATCCGATACGCGCGACAGAGGAAGACTCTATTCTTCCTCCGCCTCCTTCTACCTCCAGACGTTCGAGGCAAAAAACCTACGGTAGACCTCCGTTTCCATATTGTTTAAGATACTATCAACAGTTAATAAAAGGTTATAATCGTCGCCTCTTCATCAAGGGGGGTGAAGAATACGTCGAGGTCTTATGGGCTTCCGGCTCCTCTTTGCTCTTTCATCCCTCATGTTGGTTGGAGTATAAGCGGGAGAAGATCGACCCCAAGTCGAAGCTCCACCAAGAGGAGAGGGAAGAACTCGTCACCCTTCATCGCCTCCCTGATAAGACGTGGATGGGGCTATGATCTCATCCGGAGAACCGTGATGGGAAGGCTGATGGAATACTATAACCAATCGAGCGCTCGCGTCATCTTCGGCAGACTCTATAAAGAGGCCGTGGAGAGGTTCCCTTCCCAAGAGGTAGGAGAGGCTCCTCTCCTCGGTGAGTCTCATGAACTCCTCTCGGTATCTCTTCGTCTCTTCGGTTTCACGAATCTGATACTTATTCGCCACCTCGATTGCCAAGAAGTAGAGCATCATGCTTCCCCCATTCTCCTCCAGAATCTTGAGTATCAGCCTTTGGAGTCGGCTCAGCTTCTTCTGCCTCTCAGAAACGGTTAACCAATTTGAGTTAACCATTTTGACCCCCTCTCCATCCACTCCTCATCAAGGCTTGGAGGCTCCAAGCCACCAGTCGCAGCCGATTCGAATCTCAGCCCTCCTTCACGGCTCCTCCAGCATTCGGGGCAGTAGTAGTATAGGAAGGTCTCAGGGGAGTCTGAAGTCCCCCCTTCTTCCCGCAGTTTTCCCCGTGGCATTGAGGTTGCGGAGATCCCATGGGCGACGAGGTGTATGTCGCCGATGAATACCCGAGGGCGGAACCGTGGCTGAACATCGTCTCGGAGGAGCCTAAGAAGGTCCACGTCTGGGAGGTGCACCAGATGAGGCGTGACTATGAGGAGAAGTTGCAGCGGTTCCGTGAGGAGATGCAAGAGCTGGTCAGGGAAGAGTTGAAAAGGATTGAGAGGACGTAATCTCTACGTCGATGCTACTATCGACTTCTCTCGCTCTTCTTCGAACGCTGGTGCCTCGTTCCGGTCTTCTCTCTCCACCTCATGGATGGATAACGTGCTCTCAAGCTCCCTGAGTCTCTGAACAGCCGGGATATCCATGTTAATTTTATAGAGCTTTGCTCTCCCGATTTTCCTTGAAACGAAGATCAGGTATCTTTGGGGTCTTGTGAGGGAGAGGAAGTATAGGCGATCGGGGTGGAACTAAGCGTTTATGAATTCTTTAGAATTAATCTTCGTTCAAAATATAAAGATATTCTTTATTTTAAATCCACAATATTTTAACATAAATCAAAAAGACTCAAATAGGGACGACCCTTGCCGTCTTATCATGATGTAGAACATTATTTTCTGGAAGAGGAGGAGGTTTTAAAGGAGTGGGTTTCTAAGGAGTGGGATGGCATTTATGGGACTCAGTACAGAATATTTTTCGTAAAGGAGGGTATTTTTAGTAAAAAATTGATTGAAGCATCTTATAATCATATATCTTCTATAGAATTTTGTAGAATAAGACCCAAGGATAGAGTAATAGGTGCAGTAATCTGCTTTATTTTGTCCATTTTCATTTATTTATTTTTTGGTAATTATAGGTATGGGTTTTATTATGGAGGGTATTTAAATATGTATGTTCTTGGAGCGTGCTACTTCTTAATTTTTTTGGGAATAGTTCTTTTTGTTTGGTTTATGTTAGGCATTAGGAAATTTATGATCCACGTTAATGGGCGGAAACCCATTACGGTTTCAAAGGAATTATCTGAATTGATAAAATACGTTCGCATGAGATCTGTGAGTCAATAACTTCTTGTCTTTTATGAAGCATAGGAGTTTGAAGGTACCAGTGAGTTTTCCTTTAGGATAATTCGGGAAAGCCCAAGACTTGAAGGGTCGGAGATCTTAGATCAAGTATCTACTGGGCTTGTGGAGGAGAAGAAGTATAAAACGATCTACGAGGTGTTGAACGTCTGCTTCTGACCAGAAGACGTGGAGAACTTCACCTTCATAGGCCGAGAAGTCGTTGAATACCTGAAGCTATACCTCGACGCTAGGAGTCGTGGAAGTCCATCTAGGAAGATCCCTCCGGAGATTATTGACGATGACAGTCCCCTCATAAGGGATGCAAAGTCTAAGAGGCCCCGCCCGATAACCCCAGGTCAGATGTCCCGCATCATACACCATCTCTTCATCAAGGCCGGCCTCATCCAGAGACGTGGACATAAGCGATACATCCTAAGGCCCCACAGCCTCCGCAAATACTTTAGAACCCAGCTCACAGCCAAGGGAGTCCCAGCCGACATAGTCGAATACATGATGGGGCATAAGCTGAGCACATACCTAAACATCAGGATGAAGGGAGTCGAATTCCTAAGAAACATCTATGCAGCCGCAGGCCTAAGCATAAAGCCGAAAACCTACATCAGCCGAATAGAGATGCTCAAAGAGATAATACGAGCCTGGGGAATGGATCCGGAGAAGATACTTGTCAAGGAGGCTTTGAGAGAGCCCCATAGAACAGCCATCCATCCAATCCAGGGAGAGGAGGAGCAGGCTAAAATCCTGGCTAAAGCCCTAAAGGAGAT
>CAZEET010000112.1:0-2844 GCA_964511325.1 uncultured Candidatus Bathyarchaeia archaeon
ATCCATGAGGTGGGCCAGGATGGCTGACCCGAGGCGAATTGGGTTAGGGAAAACGATGTGAATGCCAGGAAAAATATGAGAGCAATTAGACATGCCGCAAACTCGAATCTCCGTCGCATTTTCGGAAAGAATTAGGTAGAAAATGGCTTATAATCTTTTAAAAAACGGTTTTGGCCAGGTTTTTACGCCGCGATCATGGGCATGGACTGTTCGCTGGCGCATCTTCGGTCTTTTTGAGGTGGGGTTTAAAGGATTCCACGGCTTATTTCTGTGGGATATGGCGGGGGGTTTTAGGTTTCTGGAGCACGTGGGCGACGTCTTCGTCGAGGCTTGGGGGGATAGCTTGGAGGAGGCTTTTGTCCAGGCCGCTAGGGCGTTTTATGAGGTCGTGTCTTCTGCGAGGGGGGTTGAGCCGAGGCTTGAGAGGGTTGTGGAGGCTGAGGGCCATGACCTCCAGGAGCTCCTATACAACGTGTTGGAGCAGCTGATAATCCTCTTCGACTCCGAGGGATTCCTGGCCTCCGAGATAGTGGCCGAGGGGTTGGAGAGATCTTCGGCGGGCTTCAGGCTTAGGCTGAGGCTCAGGGGCGAGCCCTATGAGCGGGGGAGGCATAGGCATGGGACCCACGTGAAGGGCGTGACCTACCACATGATGGAGATAGACGCGGATTCACCCGTTAAGAGGGTTAGGGTGCTGCTGGATATCTGAGGGATGGATGGGGTTGTCGGCGCAGGGATTTCCGCCTCCAAGGAGGACTAGGCTAGACGTCCTGATCCCCTCATCCTATTCCAGGGACTCCCCCCATCAGAGGGATAAGATGCTCAGGTTCGGGATGCTGGCGAGGTTCCTGGCGGCGGCGAGGGTTGACACCCTCATAATTTACCACGAGGACCCGGAGAACCCCGATAGGAGGAACGCGGAGCACCTCAGGCTGGTGATGGAGTACCTGAACACGGCGCCATACCTGAGGAAGAGGCTCTACGAGCTGAGGCCCGAGCTGAGGTACGCCGGCGTCCTCCCACCCCTGAACATCCCAACCCACCCCGAGCGGGCCGGCCTGGATTACCCGCATTACCGGGAGGGCTTGGTGCTCTCGGCTGGGAAGAGGGCGGTTATCGAGGCTGGGTTGGGGAAGCCCCTGAGGGTTAGGAGGAGGCTGAGCAGGGGGTCGAGGGTCGTGGTGAAGGTCTCGCCCGGGGATGGCGGGCCCAGGATCTCGGTCTCCTCCCGGAGGAGGTCTGAGGTCTACGCCGGGTTTAAGACGGCGGTGGTCGAGGACCCGCTCCCGGAGATAGTCGGCGGCTACGATGTCAGGATCGCGACCTCTAGGAGGGGTAGGGATGTGCGGGAGGTCTTGGGGAGGCTTGGGGAGGAGCTGAGGGGCAGGGAGAGGATCTGCGTGGCCTTCGGGGCCGCCGCCGAGGGCCTATACGAGATCGCCGAGAGGCAGGGATTCAGGCTCGAGGAATGCTTCGACCACGTCTTGAACACGTTTCCCATGCAGGGCGTGAGGACGATCAGGACCGAGGAGGCCGTCGCCTATACCCTGGCGATCCTCAACCTGGTCTTGGAGTAGGATTGTCACCAGCCTCCCTCCGATCCCCACCAGCCCACTTCCTCGACTCGGTGGAGCCGCCTCCTCCTTAGGATTAGGGCCGCTATGGAGATGGCTATGAGGGCTATTGCGCCGACTATTATCCCCAGCTTTATCACCGATTCCTCCGGGCCTTGGGGCGGCGTCGGCGTCGTCGCGTTTCCCTGGGTCGTGGTCGCGTTCGCCGATTTCTGGACCAGTGCCTCGACCCTGTAGTCCCCGCCTCCGCCGACTCCCTCGAAGTTCGCTATGGTGAGGTAGAAGGTGTAGGTCTGGCCCTCCCAGTCGCCGGTCAGCCTGAGGGTTATTGGCTGGCCCCTGGCCTTGCAGGAGTTGGATCTGAGGGGGAATAGGTCGCTTGAGAGGAGGTTCGCCCTAATCCTCAGGTCCTTTGAGGGCGTTATCTTGATTAGGAGGACGTCGCCTGGGTCGAGTTTTGCGGGTATCTGGTAGTAGTCCTCGAAGTCGTTTCCCTCAGCCTTCTCCGAGAGGTATCCTATCCAGTCGGCCTCCGAGTCCTTCGTCACCTTCGGGGTTTGCAGCGCCCACTCCGGCGAGTCGCCCGCATCCCTCCCGGAGGCGAGGTCGTCCACCCTCTCCCTCGTTATCCTCGCGGTGTAGTTGAAGGCCCCCCTGGATTTCCCGAACCTGAGGTATAGGGTCTGGGTTGGCTCCTCGGGGTTGTAGGCGAGGCTGTACTCGAAGACGAGCTCCTTCTTGGATCCGGATCCTAGTGGCGCGTCGTAGCCGACGAGCCTGGCGTGGTTGCTGGCGTATAGGGAGGCGGTGACGTAGGCCGATTTAACCCCCATTAGGGTTATCTCGAGCCTTATCCTGGTTCCGCTCGTGAGGTTTGCGAGGGCGTAGTAGTGGTCGTTCTCGAGGGGGTCTAGGAGGGATCCCTTTATCTCGGCCGACCCCGTTGAGAGGTCTATTACGCCGGCGTCCTCGAATGATTTGCCGGGTGTTACCGCGTGGACCGCGTAGGTTGATGCCAATATTAGGAGGGCTATGGCTAGTGCGGTGATCGGCTTGGCGGACCTCATTTCCCATCATGGGTGAACCTTCGATGAAATAAGCTTTAGCACCTCGGGAAACCCCGGGGTTTCTGTGGGAGATACCCCGGTCTGTCCTGGGGGATTCGATTCATGAGAAAAATTTGGGGAGTGTAAAAAAGTGGGGAAAATTGGCGTCTTACTTCTTTGGTGGTGCTGGTGGGTAGATTCCGAGCCTGCGTCCGCGCCAGCGG
>CAZEET010000113.1:0-2786 GCA_964511325.1 uncultured Candidatus Bathyarchaeia archaeon
CCTCCACCCCTCCGGCGATTTCGTCTCTGCACCTCTGGCAGGCGTGGCCCGATAAGTCGCCGCACGCTATGTTGTACCTGAGCTCCGTCTCCCTTCCACACCAGGCGCAGCGGCCTATGTATGGCTCAGGTAGCTCGGTGATCTTGACATCGCCGGCTTGCTTGGCGGGTGGTGAACATGGTGAACGTGGTGAACGTTCTATGTGAAGAGCCCCTGTTTTCCTCAGGAACTCGGGTGGCACGAGCACGTACCTCTTCCTAGCCCTACCCGTCTCCACCTGCAGCCCGAACCTATCCGTCAATATGCGCTTTACACGCTTGCTCATGCCCGTGACCTCGCCGCGGTCGGCGTCCTCGCCTACAAGCCGTCTAGACAGGTCTGAGAGGGGTATCCTCAAAACCCCCTCTGTCCGCACAGGATGTTCACTAAGTTCACCATGTTCACCGTCGAGTCTCAGCTGAGACACCTCTGAGGCTATCTCGGCTATCGCTTCGAACACCTGCCTTTCGAGCTGTTCGTCCTCGTCTAGACTCTGAAGGGTTAGGTAGGCTTCAACGGCCCTCTCGTAGAACTCTTTCCTGTGTTCGGGGGCTATCAGGGCGAGCGGTAGGAAGACCTGCTTGATTCTCGGGTGGAGGCCCTCCGCCTTCTCGCCGTAGACCTCCTCGAATATCTCCGTACCCTCTATACGCTTGATGGCCTCCTTAACTCTACGGTAGTTTCTGAAGCGCCACATCAGAAGCTTGTTTCTGAGTTTGAGCGACTCCCGCATGAAGTTCTCGGCTCTGAACAGCGGGACCTTCCCGACGCACTCGCGGGCTATGAACGTTAGGCAGCGGCTTTCGAGAGCGGTGTCTTGGAAGCGCGCTCTCGTTGCAAGTATCTTCGGCCCGTAGACACAGGACATTATGAGCTTTTCCGGGTCATCCTTGTCGCACTTCTTGTACCATCCGGTGCTCCTACGATCCCCGATGCAGAGGATTTTAATTATAGTCGCGTAGAGCGTCGAGTTCTTGAAGTCGGCCTCGTCGATTATCGCCGTTCCTCTCCACACGTCGAAGGTCTTGCGTATCGCAGCTTCGGTGTCGCATCCGGCCAGGAGCATGGGGCGATAGCAGACATAGCCTATCGTCTCGATGTACGCCGTCTTTCCGCGACCCCAGGGCCCTAGGATGCGTCTGTAGGGTACCGCTGGGAGAAGGTCATGGATGTAGGTGAGCTTTACGTAGGCTATGTCGAGGAGACGCTCGGTTCGGTCTAGCTGCTCATGCCACCTGTCCAAATGCGCCTCGATCTCCCGGTCGAGCTCCTCGTCGCTTCCATACTCTTCCGGCCAGCTTGGCAGCAGGACCTGGCGGGCTGGGAGCTCCTCGGTGTAGACCGGGCGGTAGACTGTGCCCCTCTTCTCGTCGTAGACTTCGCCCACCTTCTCGACCTGCCCAGTCTCGGGGTTATAGACGGCGTAGTAAACCTCGTCGGCCTCCGGGTCATAGCACTCCTCCGCCAGACGTCCGTCCGAAAGTTCCACGAAGGGTGTGTAGACTATCTTCGCCAGTCTGCCAGAGACGACTCTTTTCAAAAAGTCTCCAAGTTCCTCCTTCTGGAGTGCCTTGACGGCTTCGACCACCCTGTCTCCTAGGGCCTCACGGATGTCTTTGAGGCTTCTTGCGCTGAGAAGCTGGTCCACCCTTACGCCTTTATGGAGCATCGTCTTTAATCGGCCGGCTGCATCGGCCACAAACACCGTGTACTTGCCTTTTCCCTCCCTTATAGCCACGAACTTAGTGTTTTCGTCTACCTCGACTATGATAGGCCTAGTCAGCCTTCCTCACCCCCGACTATGACCAGCTTACCTTTCAGCGGACAGGTTAGCTGTGCTAGGGGGTCGCAGAAACGTCTAAGCCGGTAGTTTTTGCACGTAATGATGTAGCGCTTCTCCCGGACGCTTTTAACGATGTTTTTGACTTCGGCTTTGGGTAGCGGCGGCCTACACTTCTCTGCATAGTCCACAACAGCGCTGTAAACTTCTTCCGGACTTAGCTTGAGCCAGCTATAAAGGAACGCCGCGTAGGCGAAGCCGGCCTCGTTCCTGAAGCCCTCCTCGACCCCGCTGGCTATCCTTACCATACACGGTGGCAGGCCCTCGATCTTCGGCGGCTCTAGTCGGAGCTCCAAGTCTGACAGGTCGTAGACCCTTCTCACTCCTAGCTGTTCGGCCCGTCTCCAAACATCCTCCTTGACGTCCTCGACCAGAAGAATGTGTCCCTCCTCGAACACGTTGGGGTTCAGGAAGCGGTAGACGTGTCCGCTGGGGTGGATTGACGGTGGTGCGACCACGAACCCGCCCTCCCCCTTCACGTCCAGCTGAAGCTCTGGGATCTTGAAGGATCGGCAGGGCTTGTTCGACCTAAGCCACACATGTAGGCCTCTCGAAGTTTCGACCACCGGGGTTGCGTTTAGGAGCTCTGTCCACTTTGGGAAGAACTTCTTGAAGCTGTCCTTGGAGTCGAAGTCGAGCACCGTGAATCCGCCGCTCACACGGCCGCAGACTATCCCGACGCCAGCATCACCCTTTCTAAACCATTCCTGGAGCTCCCTCTCGTTCGGTAATCTCCCTTGGTATACCCTCCACGCTATGGCTGGCTTTTTATCACGTTGCAGTAGTGGGATAACAGACAGCCCCATCCTTAGGTATTTAGTTGCGTACACGTATGCGTCGTTAAGCCCGGCCATGGCCCCCGTTTCCTCAGTCCTTACCGACATTCGGCCACACCCCAACATACACC
>CAZEET010000114.1:0-2733 GCA_964511325.1 uncultured Candidatus Bathyarchaeia archaeon
TTAATCGATATTGGAACCTCAGTGATCCTCGCGCCTAATCTATGGGCCTCTAGGACCAAGATGCCGCAGAGGCAGCTACCCTTAAGCTTCATTCCCTCAGCAACCCATCGTCTCAGGGCCCTGAAGCCTGTGCTTACATCGTGAACTGGCACCTTAAACCCTGTTAGATATGCGAGGATCCGCTCACTGAGGTGTGGTAATCTGGGTCTCCGACCTAGAACCAGATCGGCCTCCCCTCTCAGTATCGGCTCCAAAAGCCTCGGGATCTCATCGGGGTTATGCTGTCCATCGGCGTCGAGGGTGACGATTATCTCGCCATCTGTCTCCCTGAAGCCTCTAACAGTCGCCTGTAGTATCCCCCTATTCTCCCTCAGCCTCACAACCCTGGCTCCAGCTTCATGGGCCTTATCGGCTGTTTTATCGAGGCTTCCATCATCGACGACTATCACCTCATCAACGTATCTCAGGGTTCTCTCCACCACCCAGCCGATGGTTTCCTCCTCGTTGTAGGCGGGTATGACCGCGGACAATCTAGGCCTCAACAATTCCACCTTTGAGGGCGTAATCGATGAGTTGTCTGACGCCTCTCCTCACGCTCCATCTGGGCTTATAGTTGAGATTCTCCCTTATTCGTGTGATGTCATACTCCATCCGCTTAGTCTCCCCAATCCTCGGGGGGAGATGGGTCACCTCCACCCTTCGCCCCGTTGCCGCCTCGATCTCCTCGCAGACGATCTCGGCCACTTTCCCAACCTCCATGGGCTCGCCGCCAATGTTATAGATCTCGAAGCCTCCCCTATGCCTTAAGGCGAGGATTATGGCCTCGACGATATCCTCCACATGAACGAAGTCCCTGCTGCTATGGCCGTCGCCGTAGATGGTTAGGGGCTCCCCCCTCAGGCCCTGCCGGACGAACTTTGGGATCACCGTATCCCACCTGGTGTAGAGGCCGACGCCGTAGACGTTGCCGAATCGTAGGATGATCGCCTCTAAGCCATAGTTCTCATGGTAGGCCTCCACCAGCCTCTCACCCGACACCTTCGTCACCCCATATAGATTCAGCGGCTTTAGGGGATGCTCCTCATCGACGGGCAAGTATCTAGGGGCACCGTAGACGGCGGCACTGGAGGCGAAGATTAGACGGGGAACCTCAGCCTCGACGGCAGCCCTCAACACCTGACTGGTTCCATAGATATTGACGGAGATCGCCTCCTCGGGATTCTCATCGCAGATCCTTAGTCCCGGAATAGCCGCTAGATGGATGACGGCGTCTGCATCTCCGAAGACCTCCATTAATAGATTTAGGTCTCTTACATCGCCGATGAGGAGCTCCATTGACCCCTCTAATCCCCTGAGGGGACTGTAGTCTCCCCTAGTGAGGTTGTCTATGGAGATCGCCGTATGGCCTTCCTCCAAGAGCTTCCTCATCAGCGTTGAACCTATATATCCCGCTCCGCCTGTGACGACTATCCTCATCCCAAGTTGTTTCACCTCCACCTTTAATAGCTCTACGAACTATTCAGCGAATGTGGAGAACCTCATTAGAAGGATTAAGATGCTTCTGATGGATATGGGCCTCAATGATTATCAGGCATCAGCCCTCGCCAACCTCTTATACCTCGGTGAGACGAAGGCCTCCATCCTTAGCCGAGCCAGCGGTGTCCCAAGGGTGAGGATATATGGCGTCCTAGAGGAGCTGGCTAAGAGGGGACTCATCCGCATAAGGCCTGGGAGACCTGCGATGTATTCGCCGATGCCGCCAAGAGATGTGGCTTCAACCCTTATAGCTGAGGCGAGGGATGAGATGAGGCGTAGGCTTGAAGCCCTTGAGGGCTATGCCGAGGAATTCCTACCTCTGGCTGAGGAGATTTATCTTAAGGGCGGCAGAGTTGAGGAGAGACCTCCACTTTTGAGGATCGTCAGCGTCGGAGAAGCGTCATTGGAGGAGACTAGGAGGCTTTATAGATCTGCAAGGAGATCTATTAGGATTCTGACCAGGGCGATGGAGTATCTCCCAGAGGTGGAGGAAGAGCTCAAGATGGCCACCTCCCGAGGCGTGGAGATCAGAGTCATCATGATGTCCTCTAGAAGGCTTGGTGAAGAGGATCGACGTAAACGAGATGAGATTATGAAACGCATAAGAGAAATCCTAGGCGACGGTGCTGAGATAAGGGTGGCAGATGAGGTGGTGATGAGGGGCTGCATCATAGATGCGGAGGTAGGTGGGAGAGCATTATTCCTAGTCGAGGAGGTAGGCGTCCCCTTCTTCCTCAGAGAGGCGGCTATAACGTCTCACCCAAGCGTCGTCAAGGGCTTAGCCACACTCTTCGACCTCATGTGGAGATACGGAGCCAGAGAGCGGGATTAGGGATGGAGGAAGCCCACGGTATGAGGAGTCATTTATAACGATTGAGGGAGGAGGAGTTGAGATGCCCTACTGCCCTAGATGTGGTGAACGAGTTCCGGAGGATGCCTACTACTGCCCCAAATGCGGATATAGGTTAAAGCCTCCCAGATTCGAGACGGAGGGAGGGCTTCAGAGATATTGGTTTAAGAGAGCTTTAGCCTACCTCATCGACGCCGTCATCGTCTCCATCGCCACGCTCCTTCTAGGCTTCTTCCTCTCCATACCCTTCGCCCTCTCAGCGATAATTCGAGGTGGATGGAGAGGATGGGGATTCACCTTCCCCCTCTCAACGGGATTTGTCCAATTGGTTTACTTCACCATAATGG
>CAZEET010000115.1:0-2641 GCA_964511325.1 uncultured Candidatus Bathyarchaeia archaeon
CTCTATCATGGAGACCCTGCATCTCCTGCTGCAGAACCTTAGGATCTTCCCATCTCGTCTGACGTATACGCTCCCTGTCCCTGGGGGTATGGGTCTGCCGCAGAAGCTGCATTCATAGACCTTGGGCATGGGCATCACCTGATCTTCTTCGCCTCCCTCTCGGTCTCCCTGAGCAGCAGTATGTCGTTGAGTCTGACGGGTCCCTTGACATTTCTGGTGATTATGCGGCCCTTGTCCTTCCCCTCCAGGATGCGGACTCTCACCTGTATGATCTCACCTGTTAACCCCGTTCTGCCGAGGATCTGGATGACCACGGCCGGCGTCAGCGTCTCCTCGGACATCCTACTTCGCTATCTCCTTCAACTTAGATATAATCTCATCCACTAGACCCTTAGCCTCACCTGGATCTTCGATGCAGGCTGAGGCTGCTGAGACGGCTATTCCGACGGCCTCACCGATCTTCCGCTTCTCGGGGACATAGACGTAGGGAACCTCCCTCTCCTCACAGAGCAGGGGGAGATGTGCGACGATCTCTGGGGGATCGACATCCTCAGCTATGACCACCAGCTTCGCATTTCCCCGCTCGATGGATTTAGTTGTCTCATTCGTCCCCTTCCTTATCCTCCCTGTCTCAGCTGCTATTTTGAGAGCCTCGTAGGCGGCCTCAGCCACCTCCCGTGGCACCTCAAACCTCACGTAGAAGGGCTTGGAAGGATCGACACTCGACATCTCATCTCCTTCCCAGGGCGTCTAACAATTTGAGAAGCACTATATTTTAAACCTTATGATTCCGACACAGCCGCATGGAGGATTCCCACGGGACTCCCAACGAAACGAGCACGAATCCTCAATCATTCATCTCCAAAACGCCCTCGCCCTCTAAGACATAGAAGACGACATCGAATAGTTGCCTCTCAGCCCCTCACCAAGCCTCACGTAGAGGAGATTCACTCGACACTCATCAAGTTTCCTGCCCAAAAATTCAATCTACGCCTGTTATTCTCACCATTAAACCCTCAAACTTTTTTATTAATTTATAGAAACCAATGATAGATAAAGATTAAAAAAGGAATAATAACATCGTATTTTGATGAGCAGAAAACTACTCTTAGAAATCTTTGCAATCACAATACTCATCTCAGGATTATGTTTACTTTTCGGATTTAAATATGTGACATTCCACAAACAAGGTGAAAGTGCTGTTGTCATTACAACAAATGAAACCGAAAAGATAAGTGAAATTAAATCAGTCGATGGAGAGAGCTATCATTTTGGAATTCTCCTTCCAGTCCCCCTTGAAAAGAAGGATAAAACAGGTCGCCGTGTACTTTTATCCATAGATGAGATAGAAGAGAGACTTAGGATGGAGCTTGAAGACATCAAGAATGTTGGAGCTGTATGGATAAGACCACACCCAACAGCTGTATTCAACTGGGGAAACATAGATGTTGATGGAGAGTATGATTGGACGATCTCAGATTTAGTTATTAGAACTGCTCAAGAATATGATATGCAAATTTTAATTCAGTTTTGGAATTCTCCAAAAACGATTATACCATATGTAGATCTTGAAATGAAGGATATGGAGAGATATTTGAAATGGTTAAAAGTGATGGTTGAGCGTTATGATGGAGATGGCGTAGAAGATATGCCTGGATTAAAATACCCTGTTCTTTACTACGAAGTTTTAAATGAACCAATACAACATAATCCTGAGGAGGAGGTGGAAAAATATGTTTATATTTTAAAGAAGAGTTATGAGGCTATAAAGGAGGCTAATTCAAGTGCGAAATGGTGAGAGAATATGAGTTCCATGGGGCGGTTCCATGTCTAATTAGATATGGGGATGGATATAGACTCTATCTACATAAGGGAGATCATACAGCTATAGTGAGCTTCTACTCTAAAGATTTAGAGACGTGGGACGAAGGCGTCGAGGTTCTTAGAAGAGGTGAGAGGGAAAGTTAGACGCCTATGGCGTGGGAGCACCCGCGGTAGCAAGATTAGAGAACGGAACCTACGTTATGATCTACACGACGTTGATAGAGGCTCCTCCATACATGGAGGAGAGTAAACCTCCAAAGCCTGAAATAGGATGATTAGGATGCCTCCCTCCTCTTAGATGATGGAGACCTATCACGGTTAAGCCCAGAACGCCATCCTAAATCCAGCTTCCTACCTTCGAACCTGATTTGTCTTCGATGCTTGACGATGATTAACAGGTCTACCTTATCTGTGGGCGTAATAGGCGACTAGGGGCTTCACGCTGTCGATTCTGGCGAAGCCGAAGCGCTCAAACTGGACGATGGAGCCTACCTCCTCCTCTAGGCAGAGGGGTTCGACGAGACCTCTTATCCTCGACGCGTCTGGCATCACCACTTCAGCCTCAACCCCTAGGCCCCTTGGAAGCCAGTGTAGGAAGGCTAAGCCGAGCCTCCTTGCCTCCAGGTGGTCTCCCGGGATCGGCTCAGCCTCCAAGTTTGGCTCAGCTTCCCTAACCTCTATGTTCATCAGCCCCATCAGCCTCACCTTCTCACCAGGTCTAAGCCTCTCAGCGTCTCTCTCAGCTATCTGGAGCTCCACAATGCCATCTTTAGGCTCAACCCTCAGCCTCCTCACACCCCTCTCAGGGTGGTCTGGG
>CAZEET010000116.1:0-2630 GCA_964511325.1 uncultured Candidatus Bathyarchaeia archaeon
TCCTTTTCCGCTATGCATTTTGGATATGAGGGTTAAGGCTTACAGACTCGCTCCGCTCCTGCTGTTGCTACTCTTCATCATGGCTTCGAGGTCCTTGATGGCTGAGGGCTCCGATGTCAGGGTCTTCGAGGACGACTTCGACAGCCTAGACGAGTCGGAGTGGTTCTGGTCCTGTGGCTCCGTCGAGGTGGGGGGAAGCGTCCTCAACCTCACCGAGGGCCGTCTCTTCACCGCCCGGTGGTTCAGCTATGGCACCCTGGAGCTGAGAATGAGGGTCACAGAGCCAACTAGAGATGTCCTCATCAAGCTCCAGAGCTGGGTCCACGACATATACTATGACAGCATATCCCTGGAGCTGGTCGGCGACGGAACCCAGTATAAGGGCCGGACGGAGTATAGGGGGCAGAGCCAGGAGAGGCTGCTCTCAGCGACCATAGACGACGAGTGGCACACCTACAAGATCGTCTGGGAGCCGGATCGGGTTCTGTTCTACGTCGACGGGGTGTTGAAGATGGAGCTCACCCTCACGGAGCATGTGAACCAGCTTCTCAGCAGGCTCCTCATACGATCAGACCTGGAAGGCGGGCAGCTCGTCCAGGTTGACTGGGTTCGGTATACGGAGGACTACGACTACAGCAGGAGGACTCCCAGCCTAGTGAGGATGACCTCCGGAGTGGGCACCGACGTCATCCTCGGCTTCGACGACTATGACTGGTTCGAGGGGAACCATACCCTGAGGATCAAACATGGGGCTGGGCAGCCAGCCACCAGCTACGAGTTCTGGATCCACATCCCAGAGGCCTACAGGAACTACATCTGCGAAGTCTACGACACAGGCGTGAAGCTCACCCAGGTCAGGTTCCACAGGGCTGAGAGGAGGCTCAGCTTCACAACCCGCATAGACCATGGGGACACCGTAGAGATACGCCTCGTAGACCCGGAGCCCTGGATGATCCAGCTCTACTACTCGCTGCTTCCCATGGGCATAGACATCGGAGTGCTGCTGAGGGCCTATGACAGGCTGAAGAAGAGGCATCCAGCGCTTCCCTGGATACTCTTCGCCATCCTCCTCCTGCTCCTCGCCTTCGCCGTCTACATCGCTGTAAAGCTGCTGACGGGGGTGAAAGTGTGATGGAGGCCCACATCGTCGCATTTCTCGGCATCTTCACCGGCGTCCTCCTGCGAACACTGCTCCCAGCCATCAGGAAGGCTTTGGAGAATCCAGACTTCGAGTGGGATCACGCCTACACGGGGACGGCTCTCACAGCCATCCTCGTCGCGATCCTAGTCACCCTCAGGGCCTACCCCACGTTCACGATTCCGCAGGGCGGAGCCTTATGGGTGTTTAGCCAGGCCATGCTCTTCGGCCTGGGCCTCAACAGCCTCATCAACGAGGCCTATAAATGGCTGGAGCCAACCTCCAGCCCCTTCATGGGCAATAGGGAGAAGGGAGGTGATGTAGGGAAATGAGCGCCGTTAAGGGTTGGAAGGGGGCGCTGAGGATAGCTGACACCGAGGCAGGCCTGGATACGGCTTCGGATGAGGGCTACATCGAGAGGGTGGAGGTCAGCGTCGAAGGCGGCCTAGAAGCCCTCTATGAGATCGGAAGCCGACTGCCGAAGGAGATCAACGAGGGGAATGTCTCGATGAGTGTGCGCATCACGAAGAAGATGGTGGACAACACCTGGGCCGGATACGCAGGCGTGGGCCAGACCGACATGCTGCCGCCGACTAAGTATCTAGGCATCTATCCCCAGGGCTATTCCTCGGGGAAGCCTAAGATCGTCTGTAAGGGTAAGTTCACGAGCTGGAGGCCCTCGATTACGCAGGATGGCTACGTCACCGAGACCCTGGAGTTCGTCGTTGAGAGCCTATCAGTGGGAGTGATTTAGGAGGCTAAGCTGAGATGAGCGCCGCTAAGGGCTGGAGATGCAGAATCATCATCCAGGGCTCCCCTGAAGATGAGGAGATGATAGGCTCACCGGCCACAGCCGGTCAGACGGTGTTCTACACCAGGAGCTTCCCAGTGGTCGACGCTCTGGGCAACCCGACCGACGATGAGGCGGAGGTGGTCGTAAAGAAGAACGGCGTAGCCCTCGACCCAACGGAATACACCTTGGAGGGGTCTATAGGCCGAATAACCCTCGCATCTGGGGCCTCCGATGGGGATGTGCTAACGTGCAGCTATTCGTATAGGCATACGCTGGCCTATGGCATAAGCGGCGAAGTCACCCTGGAGGGCGGCCTAGAGGCGATATACGCACTGGATAGCCGTCTGCCCAAGGAGATTCTGGAGGGCGTCGTCAGCATCAGGGGCACCCTGGAACGATACATGGTGAGCAGAGACTTCATAGGGAAGCTGGGGGCTCTCGACGAGGAGCAGACGGAGTTCTTCATCTACCTCTACCCCCTCGGCGAGGAGACGGGGAAGCCCTACTACGTCATCGGAGGCGTCAAATTCGACGTGCACAATCTACGCATACCAGACCCCGATGATGTTGTGACTGAGCGCCTAGAATGGATTGGCCGAAGCATAGAGACCGGCGTGGTGGCATGATGAAGCCTGAGGAGCTCCAGGAGCTCGAGGAGAAGAGGCGTCGAATCCTCGAGGAGAGGGAGAGGCTGAGGCA
>CAZEET010000117.1:0-2625 GCA_964511325.1 uncultured Candidatus Bathyarchaeia archaeon
TCCCCCCAGTATTCTGGGATGCCGTAGAACGTTGGGTATGGTTTACCGACGACTATCCTCTCAGGCGGCTCTATTCCGTAGAACTCCTTAGTTATCTTGTCGGCTTTTAGGCTGTAGTCCTTTATGCCACCCACTATTCTCGCCTTAGGCCTTATCAGGGCTGTCATGGCCTGGTAGGTCACTATGTCAGGCGTTATCATGACGTACGGTTCACCGCATTTTGGACATACCGGCTCTCTGTTTCTGTGTAGGTTCTTGCAGTAGTGCCAGAAGTGTTGCGGGTAAGCGTTGTACAGCCGTTCCATGTCCTCGGGAAATATCTTTTCGAGGCTGTCAAGATACGAGCAGAAGAATACCCTATCATAGAGGTCCGGGTTAGTCATCTCCAACAGGTCTATAAACAGCCTGACTGTGAAGTCAGCGTAGTTGTCCGTCAGCTCTGCGTCCTTAGCCATAAGAGCTATCGTCTCGTCAACTCTGGTCATAATCTCCCTGATCTGTCTCTTGCTGAGTTTTAGGCCTATCTTCTCCCTAACCCACCTTATGTTGTGGTAGTATCTCGTCTTTATCTTGTCAGCCAAAGCTAAGAGTTCCTTCCTAGTCGGCGGGGGGACGAACCTCACAGGCTTGTCCTTCTCTATTGGAAGGACTATTCCGCTCGGCTGCCTGCTCGGATGGATGTCCCTCAGCCACATCCTTATTGCCCTAACCTCAGGATACCAATCATGCTCGTACTCGTCTTTAACGAAGAAAACGGCCACACCCTTTGAGGCTGCTCTCAGAACAAGCCGGTATATGCCGAGATGCGGTATCATGGCCCCATGCATGACCTCGAATATCTCAGCCTTTTCCAGACCGTCTAGGATTTCCTCCTGTTTTTCTGTAAGAGGCTTCTTCATTCGGCTGTACAGGGTCCTTACGGCTTTGGAGAGACGTTTCCGATACACGGACAGTTCTTTCTGGTGAGCGTTCATTCCTTTACTTCCCCGAAAATCTTTTCGAAACTCTCAGCCACTACACTCGAAAAGAGGGTGTCCTCAATGTCCCTCCTTGTAAAGCTTCTTCTGCAAAGTTAATGTTCCCCTGAGGAAGTGCCAGTCACGGGGAATAGGGGTTCAGAGATGAAGCATACGTTCATGCTCATCTCTTATCCAGCAAGTGCGTTGAGCAACGACCTAAGAAGGTTATAACCGTACTTGAGCTTCCCCTTACTTGTCTTGACCGCCGCTAACGACTTTATAGGCCTCTCGCATATCCTGGCTCCGAGTCTCCTGGCCTTGACTATGACTTCCAAGGCTCCGTACTGATTCTCCTTCAACTTCGACAAGAGGAGCAAGATCAGTGAAGCCCTGTAAGCCTTGAACCCGCTCGTGCAGTCAGTCAACCTAACGCCCGTGAACAGCCTCAGGAGGCTGTTGAAAAACTTTATCCCAAAATACCTGTAAAACGGCATCTTAGGCTTCTCATCGTTCATGAACCTCGAGCCTATCACCAGGTCAGCCTTTCCCAAAAGGATGGGCTGGATTACCGTGTGCAGGTCTGTTGGGTCGTGTTGTCCGTCGCCGTCCAGCGTGGCTATGATGTCCGCGTCGTTCATCAGCGATATGGTAAACCCAGTCCTTAGAGCCGCCCACTGTCCAAGGTTTATCGGGTGTCTGACAACTGTGGCTCCAGCCTCCTCGGCAACCTTGAAAGTTGCGTCATCAGACCCGTCGTCCACTACTATGACATTTATCCTGGGGTCCAACTCCTTTATGCCTCTAACTACTTTTCCAATCGTTTTCTCCTCGTTGTAGGCCGGTATGACGACGTGTATGTTCGGCCTACTCCTCTTCACGTCTCCCACTCGGGTTTCCCTTCGGAAAGTCGGTGAGGTAGTCGTTGATGGCGAGGTTCTGAACGAGTCTCGTCAGTTTCTTCTCTATCTTAGCGAGCTGCTGGTAAGTGTGGTGTAGTATGAGGAATATGACTATTATTGCCACCACTTGGGTTGCGAACATGGCGCTCTGCAGGGACAGTACAGGCAGAGCGAACGTGGTGATGGATGGGAAGGCAAACAGAAACCCTATTAGCGCCCATAACCCAGCCCAGAACATGGTTCTCCAGAAGCCATAGACCCCTCTTCTGTACTGAATTAACGTCTGGATGATCAGGAAGACGCTCACTCCAACGCCTAGTAGCTGGATGCCTTTTATCATTACTTTTCTAACTTAACGGCTTATTTTTGTTCATTAAGTTTCTCGTCATATCGCATAAAAGCCAAATTGCACCAGGCCCACATGCTCACTATCAGGCCAGACCTTAACTTCGAAGTCCTTTAATCCCCCTCAATTTTACCCCCAAAACGCAACTGCAAACAACTCATCACTTACACAAACGATGCTTGAAGAGATATTTCGAGGAGACCTAACCACAAGACATAGGACTCCTCACGAGCCCAAGCCCTAACCTGTGGGGCCCACCTGGCTATGGGGCTTGAGAGCATTGCCCGGAGCCTCTCCAAGCCGGCCCGGAGGGCTCGGGCCTTAAAGGTGGTGGTGAGGGTCTCTATTATGGGCTTGAGCCTGCCTACGAGGAACTCGTTGACGATCCTGCCGACCTTCCTAGCATACACTAGACAGGCTC
>CAZEET010000118.1:0-2621 GCA_964511325.1 uncultured Candidatus Bathyarchaeia archaeon
TCGGAGAAACCCTCGACGAATTCGTGGAGGTGGCCTCAAGATTGTCGGAGGCCGGGGTCTACGCCCTAGAGCTGAACTGCAGCTGCCCTAACGTCGAGGGCGTCGGCATCCTCGGCAGCGATCCAGGGGCGGTCAAACGGGTGACGGAGGCCGTCAAGGAATGCGTCGACAAACCCCTCTTCGTCAAGCTCTCGCCGAACGTCTCCGATGTAGCCGAGATCGCCAGGGCCGCCGAGAGGGGTGGAGCCGATGGAGTGACAGCCGTCAACACACTTAGGGCGATGGCCCTCAGCATCGAGACCCGCCGACCGATATTGTCTAATGTCACCGGAGGCCTTTCAGGGCCTGCGTTGAAGCCCGTCGCCCTAAGATGCGTCTGGGAGATCTATGAGGCGGTTGAGATCCCCATCATAGGCTGTGGGGGCATCACCACCTGGAGGGATGCCGTCGAGTATCTCCTAGCCGGAGCCTCAGCCCTCCAGGTTGGGACGGCCATCATGACCCAAGGCCTAAAGGTCTTCAGGGAGATCAACCTGGGTTTGAGGCATTACCTGGAGGAGAATGGCTTTAGGGAGGTCTCGGAGCTTGTCGGATTGGCGCATGAGGCCTGAGGCCCATAGGGTCGTCAGGGTTCTAAGAGTCGTCGAAGAGGCGGAGGGGGTTTCAACCCTTTACTTCAGCGACCCCCTCTGCCGGAAAGCTCGGCCTGGACAGTTCGTCATGGTTTGGGTTCCAGGCCTCGAGGAGGTTCCCATGTCCCTCTCCACAATCGGTGGGGAGTCCTCCATAACGGTTAAGGCCGTAGGCCCCACGTCGAGGAGGCTAACATCCCTAGGGGAGGGGGAGTTCATGGTGATTAGAGGCCCCTTCGGAAGAGGATTCACCCTGATGGGGGAGAAACCCTTCCTCGTCGCCGGGGGAACGGGGGCGGCGCCGATTAAACCCCTCGTGGAGAAGATGCTGAGTCAAGGTCTGAGGCCGACGCTGATCCTCGGCGCCAGAACCAGAAATATGCTCCTCTTCCTAAATAGGCTTAGGGAGCTCCTCGGCTTCAAGCTTCACATCGCGACGGACGATGGCTCCCTAGGCTTCAAGGGTCTCGCCTCAAAGTATGCCGAGCGCCTCCTAAATGAGGGGGAATTCGACGCCGTCTACGCCTGCGGCCCTGAAAGGATGATGGCAGCCATCTATAGGGCCGCTGAGAGGCATGGCCTCCCAATTCAGGTGAGCCTTGAGCGATACATGAAGTGCGCCCTAGGCCTCTGCGGCAGCTGCGCCATCGGCCCCTACCGGGTCTGCCGAGATGGCCCCGTCTTCAACAGCGAGATGCTCCGTGAGATCCTAGACGAGTTTGGCCATCGCCATCTAGATCCCTCCGGCAGGTCTACACCCCTGGAGGAGTAGAGAGCCGTCTTCACAGCCACCACGAGATTGGGAGGCTTTAAACAGTCATCTCATCCAATCCCTAAATGGTGTAGAGCTTGGCGGAGGTTGAGATACTCTTCCACTGCTTCTACCTACAATTCGGCGTCCATGATGGGCATCCGATCCTCAGCCTCAGATGGCCCCTGACCCCCATGCCTGAGCCTGAGGTCTCGGAGGTCTATGGGGGTTTGGTCTTCAACATAGGCTCAACGAATACGGTGCTCATCAGAGATGAGGGTCTAAACATCCTCATAGATCCTGGGATATTGCAGCTAGGTCGATATGGGGCTATGCAGAAGAGGCTGGCCCAGCTGGGCCTTAAGCCTGGGGACATAGACATCGTCGTCAACACCCACTGCCATTATGATCATGTTGAGTGTAACTACCTCTTCAGGGGTAAGCCCCTCATCATACATGAGCGGGAGGTCGAGTATTTCCGTAAGCTCTACTGGCCCGAGTTCGCCGATGCGTTTCTAGGCATCATGGATGTTGAGGCTATTCGGGGCGATAAGGAGCTGACGGGCGACGTGAAGGTCATCGAAACCCCTGGACATACACCTGGAAGCATTTCAGTGGTCGCCGAAACCCCTGAGGGCCGAGTCATCTGCGCTGGGGACGCCATCATCGTTAAGGAGGATCTACTGGAGCTCCGACCGCCGAGAGTGGTCTCCCTAAACTACGATCCGGAGATGGCCGTTGAAAGTCTAAGGAGGATTAGAGATCTGGATCCATCACTGGTCATTCCAGGGCATGACGCCCCCTTCAAGCCCTAGAAAGGTTTATAGAAGTCAAAGCCGTAGCCCTACTGGTTGCCATGCCGACGCATGGATCTCTGACGAAGGCGGGTAAGGTCCGGTCTCAGACGCCGAAGATCGAGCCTATACCCCGCACCAGGCCGTTTCCAAGGCGTAGGAATAGACGTAACTATAGGGTGAGGATCCTCTATCCTATGATCTACGGCCAGGAGGAGCAGGGCAGATAGGGAGTTATGGCCGCCGATTATGAGGCCCTGAGGCTCATCATCGATAGGATTCTAGAGATCCCACAGCCCACCAAGGAGAATGTCAACAGAGTAAAGCTGGAGGTATGCCGTGAGCGGGGCCTTAGACGTATACCTGGAAACTCTGAGCTCCTGGAGGTTCTGAGGCCTGGTGAGGAGCATCTCAGGGAGGTTCTGAGACGTAAGGTTGTGAGAA
>CAZEET010000119.1:0-2604 GCA_964511325.1 uncultured Candidatus Bathyarchaeia archaeon
GTGAAGGGGAGCACTCGATATTGGTTGAAGCCCTCGATGTTGAAAAGTCTGTTAAGCTTCTCGTCGCTTAGCACGAAGATCTGTCTCTTCTTCGGCCTCATACAGGGGTCAAACCCGATAGGCTCTAGGAGTCTACCGGCCCAGGCTCCCGTTGCCACCACCGTCGTCTCGGCCTCTATGACGCCCTGATCGGTCTCGACGCCCTTGACCAGGGGCTCCTGCCATACATGAGGCTCCCCCGGGAGACCCAGCTCCTCCACGGCGCCGAGCAGCAGCCTCTTAGCCTCCACCTTATAGTGGATCTCTCCTCCAAGCCTTAGAAACATGGATTCATAGCATTTCACCAGCGCCTCAGCCCGGAGACTTCCACAGTTATATGCGAAGAGGCCGATGTCGATGGATAGAAGCCCCATCAACTCAGCCTCCTCATCTCCCTCGAAATGGGTTACTAGATCCGGGATCATCTCCTTCAATTCGTCTTGCTGATAGGTTCTCAGCCTCACTCCATCCCGCTCCATATCCCTGACGGCATCTCTCACTCTGTTGAACTGCTCCTCGCTTAGGAGCCATAGGTAGCCTGTGAAGGCGAGCCTAAGATTATACCCCTCCTCCTCTAGATGTTTGAAGAACTTAATGGTGGAGGAGGCCAGCGCCCTATTCGTCTCTGAGGTGAAGGCATCCCTAAAGACAGCCTCGCTTTTAGCGGTATTTCCCTCACCCGGTCCCCTAAGCCTCTCGATGACCACAACCCTCTTCTCGGGGTTCTCAGCCTTTAGGTGATATGCAGAGCTTAGACCGAGAATCCCGGCGCCTACCACCAATATGTCGCAACGCATATCAAGACGAGAATTACGCTCACCGCCTATAACCTATTCCCCTCGACGATACCTTCAATGTAATTTTAAGGATCTCGATGATGGATAAGTCAACCCTTAAAATGGTTGACGCTCATCTCAAATGATGATTAAGGCGATCCAGCATAGGCTCCTAGGCCTATTCGAGATCGCCAAGTCTTTTCTCCTATACGATGAGGGAATCGCCATCGCCGTCGACGCCGGTCACTCGAGGTGGTGTGCCAATAGGATCGTGGAAGCCTTGAGAGAGGTGGGATTAAACCCCGGAGATCTAAAACTCTGCATCCTCACCCATAGACATTGGGATCACAGCGGCGGTGTGAGGGCTCTGAAGGAGCTGACGGGATGTGAGGTTGCGATCCATGAGGGAGACGCCGAGGCATTGGGCGACATCATCGATCATCGACTAAAAGATGGGGAGGTCATCCCCCTTCTAGGCGGTATAAGGGTGATTCATGTTCCGGGGCATACCCCAGGAAGCATCTGCCTCCTCTACGGCGACATCCTCATCGCGGGGGATGTCCTCATCGGCGGCAGGAGGAGGCTTAAGCCCCCTGCCTCCATCTACTGCGACGATCATGAGGAGGCCTTGAGAAGTCTTGAGAGGCTAAGGGATGTGGAGTTCGAGGCCATCTACGTAAGTCATGGAGTTGACAGGGTTAAGGGCGGAAGGGAGGCCTTTATGGAGCTTTTGAATCGCCTCGGATCAGCTTCATAAATTCATAGGTTTACGTTATCCCGAGATGTTGAGGCAGGTCTTAGAGATATATGAGCTACTAGATGGCCCAGACGCCTCTGGAGAGAGAGTTGAGAAGCTCCTTAGATCTAGGGGTTTAGAGGAGATCGAGGTTCAGAATATTGAGGGTGAACGGGGAGAGACGGACTTCGTGAAGATAAGGATACCAGGCATGGAGGGGAAATCCTCCGGGGGATCGGCGCCAACCCTCGGCGTCATAGGTAGACTCGGAGGAGTGGGTGCTAGGCCGGAGCTCATAGGCATGGTCTCCGACGCCGATGGAGCGATAACGGCGCTGTCCGTCGCCCTGAAGCTGGCGGACATGGCTCGTAGAGGGGAGAGATTGATGGGGGATGTCATCGTCACGACGCATATCTGCCCGAGGGCGCCCACCCTCCCCCATAAGCCCGTCCCCTTCATGGGCTCCCCCGTCAGCATCTCGAAGATGCTGAACCTCGAGGTTGACGACGAGATGGATGCCATACTGTCTATAGATGCCACCAAAGCTAATAGGGTGGTGAAGTGGAGAGGCTTCGCCATAACGCCGACGGTGAAGGAGGGATGGATACTGAAGGTGAGCGACGACCTCCTCGACATAATGGAGAGGGTGACAGGACGTATACCACGGGTCTGCCCAATAACCACGCAGGATATCACCCCCTACGGAAACAGTTTGGATCATATCAACAGCATGCTCCAACCAGCGACGGTGACAGACGCCCCCGTCGTAGGCGTCGCCATAACAACGGAGGTTCCCGTAGCCGGATGCGCAACGGGAGCCAATCACGTCATCGACCTCGAGGAGGCGGCACGCTTCACCCTGGAGGTGGCTAAGGACTACGGCAGAGGCCTCTGCAGATTCTATGACGAGGAGGAGTGGAGCATCATCCTCAAGCGCTATGGGCCTCTGAAGCTGCTTCAAACGCTTGGACGGGTAGCTTAGGCCTCGCTGGTGGCAACCTCAGGTTTCAGCCTCATCGCCATCCTCCATGATAGGATTAGAGGGGGTAGTGA
>CAZEET010000120.1:0-2520 GCA_964511325.1 uncultured Candidatus Bathyarchaeia archaeon
CGGAGTCGTTTAGGTGTAGGAGTATGAGGTTCTCAAGGCCTATGGCCTCGTCGAACTCGGTTAGGGTCTCTTCCAGGCCTCGGGGGGTCCTCCATTCGTAGCCTGCGGCGAAGGCGTGGCAGGTGTCCAGGCAGACAGCAACCCGATCGTCGTCTATGAGCCTAAGCATCTCGCCGATCTCCCAGAACCTGGAGCCCACCTGGGTTCCAGCCCCCGAGCCATTCTCTAGGAGGATCACCACATCCCCCTCCGTCTCTCCTAGGGTCCTCTTCACGGCCTCCGCAACCCGTCTGATACCCTCGTGGATGCCAGTCCCCTTATGGCTGCCGAGATGGGTAACGATATACTCAACTCCTAAGGCCTCACAGCGCCTAATCTCCTCCTTCAAAGACTCTATCGACTTCTCATAGACCTCCCGTTCTGGGGAGGCGAGGTTCAATATGTAGGGCATATGAGAGAAAACCGGCTCCAGGGGGCTGCGCCTCAGCTTCTCCCTGAAGGCCTCCACCTCCCCCTCATCTAGGGGTGTGAAGCTCCAGCTCCTGGGATTCCTGGTGAAAAGCTGGAAAGTGTCACATCCAATCTCCAGCGCCCTATCTACAGCTCGGTCTATGGATCCCCTAATGGAGATGTGGAAGCCGAATCTCATAGTTTGAGGCTTTCCTTTCATACAGATCTCAAGCCTCTATAAGCTCTCCTTCTCCTATCGATTCTCACTATAACAATAATTTTCTCCATATCATAAACCTTCAGGAGGATCTTTAAATCTCCGATACGTTTAGAACTCTATTTCTAGTTGATTCACTTTTTAAGAAATCTAACAGCCCTTCTATGAAGAAGAATTTTGAAGTTCATCTAACGACACCAGCTCTTTAAGTCTCTTCTTCTCATCGATTTCATCTACCTCTTTAATCATCAAGTATTCCTCAGCTGAGAGAAGGGACGTCTTCAAGGAGTTCTCGTAGTTCATCTTCCATCACCGCTTCAAGGAGGCTCTCTTCCATCGTCATTGATGAGGGAGGGAGATTCGATGATATTAACGATTTCGGAGCTGAGGGGAAATCCCTTAAGGTTTTTAGCCTAAAATCTCTGGGTTGCCCTCCGTCATCGAAGCCTTGAGGCTGACGGCCTCTGTGCTGATGCTCCTCTACGCCTCGGTTAGGGATATTAAAACGAGGGAGGTCTCCGACCTGATCTGGCTCCTAGGCGGCTCCATTGGCTTCGCATTGGATCTCTACGCCGTGTTCGTCGGCGTCTATAGGCCCCTCGGCCTCCTCGCCTCCATCGGCGTCTCAACGCTTCTGGCTTATGTCATCGCCTATCTCGGTCTCTTCGGGGGCGCCGACTTCAAGGCTCTCACGGCCCTCTCACTGCTCCTACCTCATCCCCCAGGGGTTAAGCCCCTTCTTGACATCGCCTCGCCTCTCTATCCCTTAACGATCTTCTCCAACTCTGTGCTGGCTGGGGCCTCGCTGTCGATCTTCATACTCCTCCGAAACCTGTTGAAGGCTTTGAGGGGTGTAAGTCTCTTTGAGGGCCTCAGCGATCCCTGGTGGAGGAAGCTTATGGTTCTGCTTACCGGTTTTAGGAAGCCCCTCAGCTCTGTTAGAGGGCCTCCCTTCGAGTATTCACTGGAGGTTCTTGAGGATGGCTGCCGAAGGCTTGTATTGATGCCGAGCCTTGAGAGTGATGAGGAAGCCATTAGGGTCTTGAGGGAGCTGAGGGATGCCGGCGTAGGCGAGATCTGGGTCTCCTCAACGCTTCCCTTTCTCCTCCTTATAACCTTCGGCCTCTTCATCTCGCTATTCTTAGGCGATATTCCTCTCTGGCTGATCTTCAAGCTTCTTGAGGTTGGAAAAATGGGTTAGAGGGTTTTCAGGGCCTCGTCGAGGATCGACATCCCCCTATCTAGGAGCTCCTCCTCTATGGTCAGCGGTGGATGCAGCCTGATACAGTTGCCATATAGCCCGGCCTTTAGGAGAAGCAGCCCCTTGGAGAGGGCTTCCTTAATGACCTTTGATGCCGCCTCGCCGTAAGGCTCCTTCGTCTTTCGATCCTTAACCAGCTCTATGGCTAGCATCGGTCCTAAGCCTCTCACGTCGCCGATGATTTCATGCTGCTCTTGGAGCTCTTCTAGCCGTCTCCTCAGCTTAACGCCTAGCTCTGCAGCTCTCTCCGATATGTGTTCACGTTGTACGATCTCGATGACCTTTAAGGCGACGGAGCATGCGATGGGGTTGCCACCGTAGGTTCCGCCCAAGGAGCCGGGATAGATGTCGCCCATCAGCTCCTCGCTGCCGACGACGGCGCTTAAGGGCAATCCCGAGGCCAGAGCCTTAGCCATCGTCATCAGATCGGGTTCTACGCCGAAGTGTTCTATGGCCCAGAGCTTACCGGTTCTGCCAAAGCCGGTTTGAATCTCGTCGATGATGAGCTTGAAGCCATGCTCATCGCAGAGTCTCTTGAGCTCCTTGAAGTAGTCCAAAGGCGGAGCCACGAAGCCGCCCTCACCCTGAACCG
>CAZEET010000121.1:0-2501 GCA_964511325.1 uncultured Candidatus Bathyarchaeia archaeon
AGGGGATCAGCCTCGGCATTCCATATAGCTGACATAGGCCGTTGACGACGAGTCTCAACCCTATGTAGATGTAGACGAGAGCGAGGAGTATCTTAAACCTCCGAGGCTCCATTCTATGCGCTATCAGGGGGCCAACCTGGGCGAGGAGGATGCTCGCCACTCCTATGGTGAGGAAGGCGATGAGATTGAACCAGCCGAAGCTGAGGGGTGGATAATCGCCTGGATGCCTCAGCTGATCTATCCGTCCGAGGGCTATGAAGGAGAGAGCACCGGTGGAGGAGCCCACCACCATCGTCGCTAGAGAGAGGGGGACGGAGAGTTGGATGGGCATCCGTAGAACCGTGTTGAGCATCGGCATGTAGATGATGCCGCCTCCGATGCCTATGAAGTGGGCCAATATGCCTGAGAGAAACCCTACGGCGCCGAATCTGAGGGGAGAGACATCTGGAACCTCCTCAACGGGTATGGGCCTCCCCCTCATGAACCTATAGGCTCCGATGAGGCAGAAGAATCCGAAGATGGTTTTCAGGATGATCCCAGCATGCGCCCTGAAGGAGGTGAAGAAGATGAAAGCGAAGATCGAACCCGTTATACTACCGAGGCCGACGGGTATGGCAAAGCAGAGGTAATGCCTCAGAGGGAAGGAAAGACCCCTCCTATGAAGCTCCAATCTATGCCTTAGGACGCCGCTGAGGGATGTGGGGACGACGACGGCCATATTGGTTCCGAAGGCTATGAGGGGAGAGAGGGTCGGCGGGGTCTTCATGAAATGCTCGAAGCAATACATCATCGTTGGAACCATTATGAAGCAGGCTCCAACGCCGAAGAAGGAGCTGACGAGGCCGACGAGGGCGCCCGCAAGGGCCATATATAGAACCATCATGGAGGACATATCTCTCCTCTCAACTTGCTAAGCCGATATAAATATTTTAGCTTAGAAAATAATCTAAAATGGAGAGATTGGCTTATCTTCCTCTATAATATCTGGTGGCTGGGCATCCGAGGCATCTCTCAGCCCTATAGCGCTCACAGGCTCCGCAGTTGACTCCGCAGGGGGCCTCCTCCGCCGACCCCTCCATCAGCTCAACCCTCACGGGGAGATGCGGCGTGTAGTATATCTCCCCTATGGGGTAGAACTCTGAGCGTCTTATCCCGGGATGACTTCGGAGGCTGCATCTCTCCCACGCCTCGCTCTTGAGAGTTTCAAGGTTCTCAGCTATCATGAGGGCTGCGAGGTTATATCCTGCGAGGAGGGTGAAGATGTAGACGACCCTCGGGCAGCGCTCGAATCTCCTCAGCATCTCCCTCAGCGTCTCCCTGTCGCCGACCTCTAGGAGCAGGAGGGCTGCGTGATAGTTCAGCTCCCTCATATTCTCCAGGGCTGTTATGTGTATGACCCCCTCTCCTAGAAGCCTCTCCATCCTTCGCTTCACACCCATGATGGTGTATCCGACGGCCTCCCCCAGAGCCTTATATGTCAGCCTCCCATCCCGTCTCAGGAGGCTGATCAGCTTTCTATCAACCTCATCCAGCTCCATTAGTTAATAATTAATCAAATGCTGATTTAAATGGTTAGTTTCTCACATCAATCCGTATTGATCTATGACGGCATAGAGCTCATCCTGCTCCACAGCTTCGATAGGCTCCCTGGAGCCGTCAGCCCTCAGGAGCCATCTCCCCTCCCCTAGGGGCCTCGCCTCCCCTATGATGCCGGCCTCCACTCCCAGCCCCCTCACAGCCTCAACGATCCCCCAGGCCCGCTCGGGTTCGGCTGCGATCAATAGCGCCCCAGAGCCGAGAAGCTTCAGGGGATCGATCTCCAGGGCCTCGCAGATGATCCTCGTCTCCTCCCTCACCCTTATGGCATCCTCCCTGATGGTGAGGCCGACCCCCGAGGCCTCCGCCATTTCCCATAGGCCGTTTAGGACTCCACCCTCCGTAGGGTCATGGAGCGCATGGACTCCACCCGTCTTCATGGCTTCCAGGGCCTCTGGGACGACGCTGATGAGCCTCAGCAACCCCTCAGCTCGTTTTAGGGTTTCCGCCTCAACCCTATCGATGAGAATGTGTCTCAGGTCTCTGGCGAGGACGGCTGTCCCCTCTATTCCCGCGGCCTTCGTCATGATGATCCTGTCCCCAGGCCTCGCCCCGCCGGTTGTGACGTAACGCCCCTCCTCGGCCTCACCCATCATGAAGCCTATCAGCAGAGGCCTATCCAATCCAGGCGTGGTCTCCGTATGTCCCCCTATGAGGCTGACTCCCACCTCTAGGCAGGCCCTGTGAATCTGATCCATAAGGCTCTGGAGCATGGCGGTGTCAGCCCCCTCAGGGAGCATGGCGACGCAGAGGAACCATCGGGGCCTTATGCCGCAAGAGGCGATGTCGTTGGCGTTTATATGAACCACGAGCCATCCGATGTCCTCCACAGCCCCAGTGATCGGGTCGGAGGCCACAGCCACGACGCGGTCTCCGACCCTCAGCAGGGCGGCGTCCTCCCCCAC
>CAZEET010000122.1:0-2501 GCA_964511325.1 uncultured Candidatus Bathyarchaeia archaeon
CCGGATAGATCCTCATCCGATCCCCATATCGCTCCATCAATCTATAGGCCTCTGAAAGGTCTACGGGGCCTCCAACTTCCTCCCGTCTAACCCTCTCTGGGTATACCTCCTCGAAGCCGCCGTAGTTCGGCGGCACCTTATAGATGACCACGGAGGCTCTCCGCTCCACCTCTATCCGTGTCAGAGTGCACTCCAAGATCTTGAAACAGACCTCCACAAAATCGTCCTTTAGGAGAGGGAGAATGTTTATGATCTCCGGGTCTCCAGGCCTGCTGTTATTCTCCAGTATCTTCGGCCCCTCAGCCGTATGGATGAATGCCATGTAAAAGGGCATCCCTAGTAGCCCTTCATTCCGCCCCTCCCCCCGTAGATATTTGAAGAGCCTCTCTACAAGTCTAAGCTCCCTCTCCCTATCCTCGGGGGTCATGAAGGGGGGGATGTCGCCTACATCCTTATAGGAACCCATCCCACCGGTGTTTGGGCCGCGATCATCGTCGAAAGCTCGTTTATAGTCTCTGGTCTCCGGCAGTGGGACCAGATGGCTGCCATCGCAGAAGGCTTGGAAGCTGGACTCCTCGCCCTCAAGCTTCTCCTCCACGATTACGGGGCCATACTTCAAGTTGGCGTAGAAGTGCTCTAGGATGCCCTCCCTCGTCGTGAAGTGATCTCCCCAAACGCCGACACCCTTCCCCGCAGCCGGGGCATCGGGCTTCACGGCCACTCGGTTTTCAAGCTCATCCAGCCAGGCTTCAAGGTCTCGACGTAGAGCCTCATCGCTGGGATAGTCAGCTCTATCGAAGACCTTGAATCGGGGATTAACCTCTGGTATAATCTCCTGAAATAGTCTACGCTGAGCAACCTTGCTCCCCTCCAGGGCATATCGCTTTGTGGGGCAGATCATCGGTATGCCCAACTTCTCGTCTAAGAGATCCCTTATGCCGTTGATGATGGGCTTCTCAGGACCTACGATGCCGAAGTCTATTCGGTGTCTATGCCTCTCAGCGAAACGAAGAATCTTCTCCACATCGAGATCCGGGATGACGACGTGCTCTACAGCTCTCTCAACGTTGAAGGGGTTGCGCTGCCTATCCGCTATATAGAGCTCCACATCATATTCCAGGCTCCTCTTGAAGATGTCCACCATGGCTGCGGCCCTCGCCCCATAGGAGACCACGAGAATGCCAACCCGCTCCATCGACGATAATTACCTAACATAGGCCTTTAAACTTCCGAGAGGCATCAGAACCCGTTTCTTGAAAAGGAAAAGAGAGGGTGCTCCTACGTGAGGGCGTAGTAGCATCGCTTAGGCGAGTGGACTAGGCCCTTCTTCCTCAGCTCCTTTATGATGCGGGAGACCTCCTTGCTTTCGAGACCCGTCATCTTAGCTATATCGCCAGGCCTCAGCGGCTTACCAGCCTTCCTCATAGCCTCCAAGACGAGCTCCTCGTGACTCATGGACATGAGTCCTCTATCCCTAAGTATTTATCATAGTTTCTTCTTATAGATTTGAAGAACTTTAATACTCCGCGGGGAGAAACCCTTTTTATAGGCTGAACGCCCCTCTTTCAATCCCAATATGATTAGGGCCATCCTCTTCGACTGCTGGGGGACCATCCTCCACGCACCTCAGCTAATGACACGGGAGGCGGCCGTAGAGGCCTTCTACAAAAACCTCCGAGAATTGGGGTATGAGATCGACTTCAAACCTTTTCGCGAGGCCTATCTGAGAGAGGCTGAGCGACAGCATAAGGAAGCTGACGAGGACTACAGGGAGTTGGACTACGCTGAAAGGCTGTGGAGGGTTCTCGAAGCCCTAGGCCTCGGTGAGGATGCCAAGAGGATGGCTGGGGAGATTTGGAGGCGCTACCTCGAGGAGTGGCCGAGGCAGAGCAGATTAGACCCGGAGGCTCCAAGACTTCTGAGAAGTCTTAGGACGATGTATAGGCTGGCACTTGTGACAAACTTCCCAGATCTCCCGACGGCCCACAGGGTCTTCGACACCCTTAACCTCTGGGAATACTTCGACGCCATAGTGGTCTCAGCCGAAGTCGGATACCGGAAGCCCAGCCCCCTCATCTTCCAAAGGGCCTTAGAGCAACTAAAGGTGAAACCTCGGGAGACCGTGATGGTGGGCGACACCCTTGAGGCAGACATAGAGGGGGCTAAGAAACTCGGCATCAAAACCATCCTAATAGACCCGGAGAGAGCGAGGAGAGGAGAGAACCTAGGAGGGGCTGACGCCATTATCGAATCTCTACGGAGGTTGGAGGAGGCGTTGGAGAAGATAAGGCGGAGGCTTTAACCCTTTAAGCCTCTCATTTTAATTGGTGAGGGTTTGACTCGGGGAATATGGCGATTCTCAGATAGACTTCCACCCGTCCCTGAGGAGTTTAGGGTGACCCTCGGTGAGGGTGATACGCCTCTCATTAGGTTGAGGGGTTTTGATATCTGGGTTAAGGTTGACTATGTGAATCCTACGGGGAGCTTCAAGGATCGGGGTG